>CAMWWG010000118.1 GCA_947177935.1 uncultured Ruminococcus sp.
GCCAGATGACATTCTGGGAATCCAGTAAATTCCGGATTTCGCCGACGAATTCTGCGGACGCATCCGAAGTACCGGATTTGCCTCTTGCTCCGGTGAATTTCGTCACGCAGACACCATGATTCAGATAAGCACAGTTCTTACGTTCCAGGACATCCGGGAAAGTCGCATCAAATCCGGCATTGACATCTGCGGATAAGCATTTTGACGCACTCATGACAGCCCTGCCGTTTGCGCCGAAACATTCCGCCAGATCGCAAAGGAAATATTTCAAATAAGCTGATTTTAATCCGGTGTTGCCGTCACTTCCGGTTTCTTCTTTATCTGTCAAGATTACAACACTTGTATGCGCCGGAGCAGGAACGTCCAGGGATGCCCGGAATGCCGGATAAGCACACACTCTGTCATCATGTCCGTATGCACCAATCATACTCCGGTCAAAGCCGACATCCCTTGCCGGGAATGCCGGAACGGCTTCCAGTTCTGCGGAAATAAAATCATCTTCTGTAATCGCATATTTCTGATTCAGGATATTCAGAATCTGGAGCTTGACAAGATTGCTTCCCTCGTCGGATCTGAATGGCATAGAGCCGATGACGATATTTAATTCCTCGCCCTTAATACCCTGTGCAAGAGTTCTCCTCATCTGATCGTCAGCTAAATGCGGCAGCAGATCCGTGATATAGAATACAGGTTCAGAGGCATCCTCACCAATCCGGACAGTGAGTTTAGAACCATCCTTCCGGATGATGACACCATGCAGGGACAACGGGATTGCTGTCCACTGATATTTTTTGATCCCACCGTAATAATGCGTCTTGAAATAGCCCATTTCGGCATCTTCATAAACCGGATGCTGTTTCAGATCCAGTCTGGGGGAATCAATGTGCGCCGCACAGAGCCGGACACCTTTGCGAATGTCTTCCGTGCCAATCGTTGCCAGAATGACGGATTTTCCACGATTATTCAAATAAATCCTGTCGCCTGCCCGGAGTTCCATGCCGGGTGTGAACGGCTGATAGCCGGATTTTTCCAGTTCAGTAATCACAAAAGCATTTGCTTCCCGTTCCGTTTTTGCCATATTCATGAAAGATTTATAATCCTCACAGAACGCATTGCAGTCTGCCAGTTCCTGTTCTGTCATGCGCTGTCCGGCATGTTTGTTCTGGGAGAATAATTTCTCCTGGAGCGCTTTGACTTCATTTTTTTCTGTCTTTTCTGTTTCGTTTGCCATTTCAAAAACCTCTCTTCAAAAAATTTTTAAAATATAGTTTAATATTTTATTAAATTGGCTAATTTCCTGGATTTCTCCGCAAGTTCTTCCAGACTGGAATGATTCTCTATCACATAATCAGAATGTGAAATAAAATATTCTTCTGTGAATTGGGAATTCATCCGGTCAAGCGCAGATTGTCTTGTCAGATGATCCCTCTGCATGATCCGTTCACAGCGAACCTGAGGATCTGCTATCACAGAAATGATCTTGTCACAAAGTTGATCCGCCTTGCTTTCAAACAATGTCGGTGCATCCAGAAGTATAAATTTTTCACCGGCATCCGCAGAATCCCGGATCAGCTCCCGGATATTCCGGATAATTGCCGGATGTATGATCTGATTTAATAATTTCAGTTTTTCCGGATCTGTGAAGACGATTCCGGCGAGTGCTTTCCGGTTCAAAGAATGATCCGGATTTAAAATGCCCGATCCGAATTGCATTGCTAATTCCTGTAAGCATGGCATTCCTGGTTCAACCACATCACGGGCAACCTGATCGGCATTGATAATTTTAAAATTTTGTTCTGCAAATATCTCCGAGACAGTGCTTTTGCCTGCACCGGTCTGTCCGGTCAGTCCAATCACGAGTAGATTTGTCATAATCGGATCACCTCAAATCCAGCGGCTCTCATCAAACGATTATAAACAGATAAATCTGCACCTGTCTGCCGGGGCATTCTCACATAGGCAAGCTGTGCGCCGGCTTCATCCAGTTCCCGGAAACGGACAAACAGATCATGCGCCTGTGCAAGTCCTGTGTCGCCGTAACGCATACAAGGAATGTCTGGAATTTCCGGATCAGAATCAAATAACAGGCAATATGTCCCATTCTGTGCATGTGATTTCACATAGTCTGAAAAAATTTTAAAATTCGACGCATCCACGGGGAGAATTTTTGTTTTCGGAGAATAATGCTTATATTTCATCCCCGGAGATGCCACTTTGACATCCGGAGAAATCTGTTCAAAAATAGCTTTGTCAATATAAATTTTTTCTGCAAACGGTTGTAAATCTTCCAGAGAAATACAACCCGGTCTTAAAATGTGAATCGTTTCCGGATCATCAAAACAGATTACTGTGGATTCCACACCGACTTCACACTGACCGCCGTCCACGACTGCGGCAATTCTTCCGTTCATATCATCCAGGACATGTTTTGCCGTTGTCGGACTTGGCAAGCCGGAACGGTTTGCGGACGGTGCGGCAATCGGACAACCAGACAAGCGGATAATTTCTCTTGCCAACGGATGGGATGGCATCCGGACACCGACCGTATCCAGTCCGCCAGACGTAACAGACGGAATTTCCGGACGTTTTTTAAAAATCATGGTCAATGCACCTGCCCAGAATGTTTCAGCTAACCGGATTGCAATTTCCGGAATTTCTACAGCAATCTGTTCCAACATGTCCAGATCTGCAATGTGAACGATTAGGGGATTATCCGCCGGACGACCTTTTGCGGTAAAAATCGCCCGGACAGCTGTTTCATTCCGGGCATCCGCACCCAATCCGTAAACAGTTTCTGTGGGGATGGCGACTAATTCGCCGGTTTTCAATAATTCCGCCGCAATCTGGAGATCTTCCGGACTGTCATGCAGTAATCTTGTAGGCATCTGATTCATGAATTACACTTCCTGTCCTGCTAATTTTGCCGCCTGGTCTGCTGTCGCCAAAGCGTCAAAAATTTCATCCAGATCACCGTTCAGAATGCTTTCCAATCTGTATACTGTCAGATTAATCCTGTGATCCGTCATGCGTCCCTGCGGATAATTATACGTCCGGATTCGTTCGGATCTGTCGCCTGTCCCGACCTGCATTTTTCGTTCCGAAGCAATTTTTTCGCTTTGTTCCTGCTGCATAGATTCAAATAATCTTGCACGGAGAACTTTCATGGCTTTGTCTTTGTTCTTATGCTGACTGCGTTCATCCTGACACTCTACAACAACACCCGTTGGCAGATGGGTAATTCTCACAGCGGATTCCGTTTTATTAATATGCTGACCGCCTGCGCCGCTGGAACGGAATACATCAATTTTCAGGTCAGCCGGATTAATTTCCAGTTCGACTTCATCCGCTTCCGGCAGTACGGCAACCGTAACCGTGGAAGTATGGATTCTTCCCTGAGATTCTGTTTCCGGGACACGCTGGACACGGTGCACACCGCTTTCATATTTCAATCTGGAATAAGCGCCGTTCCCTTCAATCGAAAAGCTGATTTCTTTGTAGCCGCCGAGTTCCGTAGGATTGGCATTCAGGATTTCCAGTTTCCAGTGATGTGTTTCTGCATACATGCTGTACATCCGGAACAGTGAATTTGCAAATAAAGATGCCTCCTCACCGCCTGCACCACCACGGATTTCAATAATAACGTTCTTATCGTCATTCGCATCTTTCGGCAGTAATAAAATTTTCAATGTCTGTTCCTGTTCTTCCAGCAAAGTTCTGGCTTCTTCCAATTGTGCCTGTGCCATTTCTTTCAGTTCTGCATCCTGTCCGGATTCACTCAAAAGTGCCTGTGCTTCTTCAAAATCTTTCTGAATTTTCTGATAAACCGTGAACGCCTGGAGAATCGGCGTGAGATTTTTATATTCTTTCATCAATCCGGCGTATTTTGCATGATCTGCGATAATTTCCGGATCGGAAAGCATTTCGTTCATGCTCTGATATTTCTCCTGCATGACAAGTAATTTTTCAAACATGCTATTTGTCTCCCCATTTTCTTCTAATTTTCCGGATTTTCTGAATTTCCCGGAATCACTTGTCTGATATATTTTTCTAATTTGATTCTTGGCGTCATGAATTCCCTGCCGCAGCCTGTACAACGCAGACGGAAATCCATCCCGGCACGGAGCACGAGCATTTCTCTTGCGCCGCAGGGATGATTTTTTTTCATGATTAACCGATCATTCATCTGAATTTTCATAATAGAATATACATCCAGTAAGTGATTGATGT
>CAMWWG010000119.1 GCA_947177935.1 uncultured Ruminococcus sp.
AAATTACGCTCCTTTAAAAAATTTTTAAAAAATTTCAAGAAATTAAAAAATCAACGATAAAATTATATTATTTATTATAGCATTATTGCACAAATTTTTCAATCAAAAATTAAAAAAAATAAAGAATTTCTACAGATGCACCAGATTCCAAAGTCAAAATTTAGTAAAAATTCACAAAAAGCAAACTGCCATGATGTAATATCATAGCAGTTTTTGATATTTTTTTAATTTTCAGAATTATTGTAATAACACTGCCGCCCAGCCGTCCCGTTCCTGCATTTTAATTTTCACAAAACCATTCTGTTCCAGGACGGAAATCACTTCGTCCGCCCGTTCAGAGATGATCCCGGAAACAATCAAATAGCCGTCCTGTTTCAGGAATCCCCGGAACAATCCTGCCATTGCAATTAACACATCCGCCACGATATTGGCGCAGATCAAATTATAATTTTCTCCGATTTTCTCGCGCAGATCAGAATCCTGACAAATATCGCCGCAATAAGCCTGATACTTTTCCGTTGGGATGTGATTCTTTCCGGCATTTTCAACAGCCGTCCGGACGGAATTTTCCACAATATCCACTGCTGTTGCGGATTCAGCGCCCAACAGAATACCCCCAATGGACAGAATACCGCTCCCACAGCCTAAATCCAGGATTTTGTCTTGCTTCTGAATCACTTCTTCCAGCAATTCCAAACAAAGCCTTGTCGTATGATGCTGACCTGTACCGAAACTGGATGCCGGATCAATTTCAAGAATGATTCTTTGATTTTGCTCCGGAATTTCCTCCCAGGACGGCTTAATTAACAAATTTCTGCCAACAAGGAGCGGCTTGAAATACTGTTTCCAGTTATTTGCCCAGTCGTCTTCTTTCACAGAATTGGTAAACAGCTCCAGACTGCCAAAAAATTCGGAATTTTCTGCAATTTTTAATTGCTCCAGCAAATTCCTCACAGCAAGCATCTGTTCCGCACCTTGTGCATCGTCCGGCAGATAGAACGTCACGCTTGTCTGGCAATCCGCAAGTCCCATTAAATCCTGGTCGATATAATCCCACTGCCCCTGTTTATTTTCTAAAAATTCCTGAAAACTTTCTTTGTCCTGTGTCACAAATCCCTTGACACCCAGATCCGTCAGCATGGCACAGAGTACCTCCAGTGCCGGTGTTTCGGTCATAATCTTTACTTCGATCCAATCCAGATTCATAATACAAAACCTCTCTTTATTATAAATTTTTTAGATAATTTATATTTTTTTAATTTTACTTTAACTGTTGTAACTCTCCTATTATTTTTCATTTTGAAATCCAATTGTAACAATCTTAAGCATATCATCCATATAGGTACATTTTATTTCAATATCATCGATTTTCTTGGTATATCTATAATAACTAGTTGCTTCGTCCGTATCATACAAATCCATAAAAGCCAAATGTTCCGCTTGTACTTTATAAGTCGCATGAATGCCAAGTCCATTCAAAGAAATCGGAATATCATCCATCTCTAGGTTATCTTCAAAAGAAAAAACTAGCTTACAAATTGGGGCATCATAAAAATCTTCCTTATTTTCACAATCTGTTACAACAACCCCTCCAATATAGTTTCCATAATATGTAATTGATGCAGATGCTCGGTGGGTTGACTCATTGATAGATAGTGGATGTTCCTCCGTTTCCTGTATGGCAAATCCTTCTCCAAGATCATGTAGTGTGCAAGGAATAGACAGTGGCTCTCCATTTATGTAGATCGCCTGACAAAGTGTTTCAACAGTCCATTCTTCTGCCGGAATGGTAATCGGATCTACATCCAAAGCTGCTTGAAGCTTTTGTCGAACATCATCAGGAATTTCAGACACAGAATTATCAGCTATATCTTGTGATTCTACGACCGAAACATCAGATGTTGTACTATCTTGTCTTTCACAACCACCAAATAGTGATACAGCGAAAATTAAGAATAAGATTAACTTCTTTTTCATGATTCCTCCTTAATGTTCTTTTTATGTTTGCAATCATTTTTGGATAGATTATTCGTTTTACTGCAAATTTGAAATGCTGTAATACAATGTGATAGCCCTCCGTATTTCATGCAGAACCGCCGGCTTTTTACCGACGGTTCTGGATTCTTAATCGTTTTCGTATTTAAAATTAACTTTTAATTGCTCGGTGTCAGATTCGCTGAGCGTAAGGAAATCCAACCTTCCTGTCCCTCATAGCGAACTTTTCCCCACCGGAATTCTTCATCCACTTCTACAACATCCAGGCATGTCCCCGCCGGAACGGTCTGCAATGTTGCAGAAATGCCGTCTGGTTCTGACAACAGATCCAGATCCTTGAGAATATAGAATCTCACTGTGATATACAGATCTTTTTCTTTAATCTGACCTAACACAGATTCCATCTGATCTTCCGGCACACAGACCGGAACAGTTTCTTCAGTTGGATTTGTGGCAGGTGCACCCGGCGCTGTCTCCGGTGCAGTTTCCAGAAGAATAATCTGAATATTGTCTAAATTTTGTTCAGATTCCTGAACATCCTGAATATTCTGATTTGGGGAATCCGGATTGACAGAATTTTCAGAATTTTCCGGACTTTCCGGATTTTCTACAATAGGATCAATTAAGATCTCCGTCTGTGCAGTTGTCATTGTACAGGTGGTTTCTTCTGTTGTACTGGTTGGCGCTTTGGTGATAATTACCACTTCGTGCATTGTTTCGGGTTTTGTTGTAGTAGTTGTAACTTCTGTTGTATCCACAGCAGGTGCAGTCTGGATGAAAACTTCTGTTGATTTTGATGTTTCTGATAGTTCAGTCATTTGGCTTGCAACTGTTTCAGTATCGGCAACTGTTGTAGCAGGTGCTGTTTCCGGCATAGTTGCAGGTACGGTGGATGATTCTACAGCCGGTGCAGTTGTTGGAACTTCCGAAACAATCTTCGGCGCTGTTTCCGGTGCATCTGCATGTTGCACAGACGTCTGCACAGAATTCTGTGCAGCAGATGATCCGGAATCATCAGAATTCTGATAATTTTTAGAATTTGTCGTCCGGAAAATCCGCAGGGAATTCATGCTTGCCACACCATACGTTTCATTCAGAGAAGTGCCCTGACTGCCGGGATCAAGCATCATAATTTCTTCGCCTTTCACGCTGTCAACTGCGACAAAATGCGCTCCATACTTCACCTGTGCCACTACAGAACAACCGTCCGCAAGCAATTGTTGTACTCTCTGGATTTTCTGTTCATCCGTGCCATACAGATTCAGTCTGCCTTCGAATTTGAAATCTGGTGCATAATACGCCAATGCGCTCCAATTCAGATCACCGTCTGCTGAAAAACCACCGTTTTCATTCAGGAATTCGACCAAAATACCCGGATTGAAGTCAGAATCCGTTACCGCACCGGATTTGACCATCAACATAGCGGAAGAAGTCACGGCACAGCCGTATTTTGCCACAGTTCCGCCGTTTGTGCCCATTGTCATACTGCTCCAGCTGCTCCCAGTCTGTTTCCAGCTTTTGTAATTATTCGTCATACTGGCATAAATCAGGGAACTGCCAAACAATGTCGCACTTAGTACAACGGACGCAACTGCGCCTAGTGCCTTGACTCTACCTTTCAGAAATGACATCCGCAATCATCTCTCCTTTCATCATTCACGATTCAAAATTTTTGTCATGTAGTTGCTTTTCCTGCTTTTTTGCAAACTTCTTCTGCTGAGCTTGTTCTTTCAGGAATTGCTTCCGGAATGCCTGCCACTTCAGATATGTCCCGGCAAGCTGTGGCGCTGTCATCATTTCCTGTGTCTGTAATTCTGTCTTTTGTTTCTGACAATCAAAATCGTAAAGCAGTACGTCGATTGCTGTAAAGAATGCATTGAAACATGCAGTTTCATCCACCGGGCAGAAGAAACGGGAATGGGCTGCAAGTTCCTGAACGGTCGTACTGTCTGATAAACGCAGCTGCCGGCGCATGTGCTGGAACAGCGCCGCTGCACAAGTCTGCGGTGTCATATGAAGTAATTTCTTCCGGAAGAAAAATTCCTGGATTGCAGGGAGTTTAAAATAAACCACGCCTGCAAGCAGTGCAAATATCAGGATGACAAAGCCCCACCGCATAACAGCCTGATTCTCTGCCTTTGTACTGTCCGGAAGATCCATGCTCGGCACAGTCGGTTCAAAACTCAGCCAGCCATAGCCGGAAATATATACCTCCGGAAATGCATGTGCAT
>CAMWWG010000120.1 GCA_947177935.1 uncultured Ruminococcus sp.
GTCCTGAAATTCCTGATAATCCGTATCCGGATCTACAGCATATAACCGGATTTTCAGATGATTATTCATCATGTTCAGATTCCTCCGACAGAACTGGTTTCTGATTGCAGTAAAAAACAAGCAAAATATCCGGCATTTCAGAATTTTCCCCGACTGTGAAACTGCAAAGCATCGCACCGGGGAACGTCAGATTCCGGATTTGCAGATTTTCCGGACACAGCATTTTGTTGGATAATGCTGTGATTACCTGATCGGGAAAGAGTGACGGCGCAAGTTTTCCTTTTAATTTGAGACGACTTCCCAGACTCACGCAGGAAGTCAGGACAACATTGCCGCCTACGGAGCCGGATTCTTTCAAGGAGCTGCTTTGTGTGATCTGATATTCTGACAGATAAATGACAAGATCGCCGATCTGCACCGGAAAAAATACCGGATCACAGAGTTGGAAACTCATGAGATCACCTCCGGGAGCGCAGGCGTTTCCGGCAGATACAATCCACGCAAACGGAATAATCCACTATAAACAAGTTTTTGCAGTCGGGTATCGGCTTTGGGATTGTCCATCTGCATGGATTCAAGATGACAGCCAACACGGTGCATCCGGGGGACGATTTTGCTATAGAAGAATTCCAGAACATGTTCACTCGGTGTTGTCATGGGCACAAGCACAGATACCCGAAAATCCGCCGTAAAACTGGAAATTGTCCGGGTCACTTCACGGGCACAGCAGTTTAATTTGACCGTTTCCGGAGCAAGTACAACGAACAATTGCCGGGATTTTTCTCTGACGGGAACGGCATCAAAAGACGGATAGACCTGAAAATTGGTATCATCGGCTTTCAGAATTGTCATTAATTCCTGGATAAGACTTTCCATGATGTTATAATTACCCCCTTGTAGAAATTAAGAATGCGCCGGTATCCTGGATCAGATCCCGGCAAAGTCCCTGATAAGATTTGACAAGCTGCTGTGCGAAACGCATTCGCTGTGTGCAGTCAGATTCTCTGGAGATTGTCCCGGCATAAGTGGCAAGGCAGTTTTCTCTTGCGCCGTGAATTTCGGTGTAACGCAGATTGGCAACCGCAGCGGCGAGATAGCAGAGCCGGACATCTGATTCATCCGCATTTTCGAGAAGAACCGAACGGACTTCCTGGATGGATGCCGTCAGGAGAGGAAGAAACTGATCCGGATCGGCTTCCCCGGTGAAAAATGAAAAGAGCGACTTAATAATATGCAAATTATAATGCATGTCCATGCTGATTTTTCTCCTTTCAATTTATTTTAATTTAATTTATTTTAATTTAATTTAAGATCGCTGACGGAAACCGGCAAGTTGAATTTCAACGCCGGAAAGATCCGGTTTCTGTTCTTCCAACAGGGATTTTTTAAATTGCAGAAGTTCTCTCAGATCCATTCTTTCGGCTGCGGTCTGGAGCGCCTTGGAAACAGCGCCCTGCCTGCCGCAAAGCTGCAGGACTTCCGAACGCATCTGCGTTTCAATTTCAGACAATAACTGAGAAACTTCCGGAGAATCCTGATTTAAATTCTGGTCAGAATTTTCCTGGGAACGGAAATATTTTGTCACACCTGCGCCCACCTGTGCCGGAACGGCGACAAAGCTCCATTCGTAAGCATCCCGGATATCATCCAGAATCACACAGCAAAGTTTTTCTCCGTAATAATTGCCCGGAATGTGAGTGCATACGCTTTCACGCCGGTCTGCACCGCATACAGAACAGATCTGTTTTCCGGCACAGCAAGAAACGCTGACTTCTTTTTTGATCCCGGCATCAATTTCCCGGATAAAATCAGAATTGGAATCCGTCCGGATCATGTAGGCATTTGCTTTCAAGGAGATTAACGGTCTGCCGTCTTTGGTTTTCTGATCTGGTGATCTGACAAGTTCTGTGTCAAAAATTCTGGCAGTCTGGTTGTTGGATCTGGGATTGTGGTCAAAAATCCCGGTTTTGCCAATAAATAATTTCTGCATCTGTTGCAATGCCTGGTCAGAAAAGCGTTCCAGATCTCTGTCAATCTCATTATTGCAGAGAATTACATCAAATTGATAGACTTCTTCTTCTTGCAGTTCCCGTCTTGTAAACTGGTTGATTTTTTCGAGATTGGTCATAAATAGATAACTCCTTTCAGGATTTCACAGAATTTCACAGAGAGCAGGGGAAAAATCCCCTGCTATGATTCTGTGCTTCAAGATATTAAGAAAACTGAATCATTTTGATCGCATCCGTCATCAGCACCCGGAATCCGACATTGACGGAAATGCCAATACAATCGAGCTGTCTGTCAATTAATTTATCTGTTTCCAGTATCACATCACTGCTCTGGAGCTGTTCCAAGGCAAAGTCTGTATCAATGCCAAGCAGAACTGTGTCCTCCATCTGTGAGCAGTTGATTAATTTTGTACCGAACGGCAAACGAATTTCTGTTACATCCTTGGAAGAAGCCTCCAGCATCTGATCCATGACCAGAATTTTTGCCATCACAGCCGGAGAAGCGAGCAGGGCTTTCATGTTGAAACTTGTGAATTTGCCATACAGAGCCGCCAGGTCAGAATAGGAAAAATTTGCTGTTGTGACAGTTGTCTTTGTCGCATTGGCAGCATTTTTCATCACCAGGAGTGCTCTGGCAGTAATACTGTCTGCAAGCTGTTTGCCGATCCGGCGCAGCATCAGTGCAAAGACATCCAGTCTCTGCTGACGGACTGCCTCATAGGATGCCTGAACGAGCCTTCCGTATTTTTCAATTGTTGAAACAGTTGTACTTTCCAGAATGCTGGAAACAGGCATTGCTGTACCTGCGGCGGTCGTGCTGTATGCGGTGGTGTCTGTCAATGCACAGCCCTGATAACGATTAGATTCGCTTCGGGAAACTACAGCCGTGATATCAGAGAGTACAGATTCTTCCATGCCCTGGATCACAGCACGGCGGATGAATTCCGGAAAGAGAACAGCACTTTCGGTTGTCGTGAAGAATTTTTCCACTTTGTCGCAGTGGATGCCGCTGACATGAATATCAAAACGTTTGAGCTGACGCTCGTAAGCATCCAGTCCGGCAAGAGGTGTATTTTCATAGGCAGAAGAAGCATCTGCTTCTTCCAGTGCCTGCAAAAAGCTCTTGTTTGTCAGATGGTACATGCCTTTTTCGAGTTTGACATGATTGAAATTTTCCTGATAATCCTGATACATAGAAAGACCTCCATAAAAATTAAAATATCAATTAAAAATAATTTTAAAAATTTAAAATTATTTTAATTATCCTGAATCGGCAGATTGTTTTCTTTTTCCAGAACGTCTGCCTGTGCGTTCCAGAGTCTTGCCTGTGCGAGCTGTACTTCATCCTGGAGACTGATATGATCCCAGACAACCTGAATTTCACAGAATTTTCCGGTTAATTGCAGATACATCCCGGCAATTTTCAAAATCACAGGATCTAATAATCTACGGTAATATTCCAGTTCGGACGTCAGAATATCTGCCTGTTGTGCGGACATGCGTTCGGTGGATGACCAGTTGAGACCTAACAGGAACGGCGGAATGGACAATTTAGAAATGATCTGTTCCAGGAGCTGCCGGACGGGGATTTCCGTCAGGGGCATTTCATTCTCTGCGCCGATGACATGAATGTCAATATCGCCGACAGAAACAAAATCCCGGATTTCGCCGTATCTGGCAGCCTGCATTCCGGCTGACCATTCCGCAGCGATCGCCTCAGCACGTTCCCGGGCATAAGCCATGTCTCCGGGATCAGATGACGGCTTGTAAGTGACAGCGTAACGGATATTGCCGGCACGGTCGAAATTCTGACCGATACATTCGTAAATTCTCAGGAGAATTTCAGAAAATGCCGGGAGACCTTGCAGCAGGGAAATGCCGTAGATGCCGCCGGGAGGGGGTTTGAGTGCGGAGAACAGAATGCGTTCCGGATGTTTGAGAAGTATTTCGCCGTCCTGATTCCGGACGAAGAATTTTTTTTCAAACGGTGTATCGCCGGGACGAATGATTAGATCCGGTGCAAAAGCATTCCAAAGACCGACAATGCAGGATCGCTGTCGATTCATGACGATTTCCCCGGCGGCGTTGCCATAGACAAGCAGACTGTCCAGATAGCAGTCCAGGAAACTATAAATCGATTGTCCTGTGAAACCGACAGGGACATCCCTAAGAAAGCGATCCAGATGCG
>CAMWWG010000121.1 GCA_947177935.1 uncultured Ruminococcus sp.
ATTCGAGAGCGACAGGATTAAAGCAATGCCAATAATACCGATAGAACCGGCGAAAGATGTCAGAAGTGTTCTGGCTTTCTTGGTTCTTAAATTATTGGCACTCAGCTCCAGTGCTGTGAGCATGGACATGGAGGATTTTCCCATGTTCTCATGACGGATAGTCTGTTCTTTAATTTCTTCGGGCTTTACTGGGTTGGAGTCTTCCAGGAGCTTGCCATCCTTGACACGGACAATCCGGTTGGCGTATTCCTCGGCAAGTTCCGGGTTGTGCGTAACCATAATGACAAGCCGGTCTTTGGCGACTTCTTTCAGCATTTCCATGACCTGAATGCTGGTCTGTGTGTCAAGTGCACCTGTTGGTTCATCTGCCAGGAGAATCGCCGGATTATTTACCAATGCACGGGCAATCGCAACACGCTGCATCTGTCCGCCGGACATCTGGTTTGGTCTTTTGTGGATCTGATTGCCAAGTCCCACTTGTTCCAATGCTTCTTTGGCACGTTTTCGGCGTTCAGATTTGGAAACGCCGGAAATCGTCAGTGCCAGTTCGACGTTTGATAAAACTGTCTGATGGGGGATTAAATTATAACTTTGAAATACAAAGCCGATGGTGTGATTCCGGTAAGAATCCCAGTCCCGGTCTTTGTATTGTTTGGTGGAAATGCCATTGATAATCAGGTCGCCAGAGTCGTAACGGTCAAGACCGCCGATAATATTCAGCATGGTAGTCTTGCCAGAGCCAGATGGTCCGAGAATGGCAACAAATTCATTATCGCGGAAGTTCAGAGATACATCATCAAGAGCCGTCTGTATCAGATCACCTGTGACATACTGTTTGCGAATATGTTGAATCTGGAGCATACAGTGTCTTCCTTTCCGGCAAATTCTGCACTGAGATAATTGCCTGTTGTTATTATAGCACAGAGCTGACAAAAAAGCAAGCAGTTTGCAAAATTTCACAAAATTTTCACAGAATAAAAAATCCCCACTTCTGCATATTGGAAGTGGGGGAAATTTTTTCTTAATACCAAATATTTTTATAAATCGATCTGTTTTTCTGCACGATTTCTGAATTTTCCGTCCAGGATGACAAATCAGCCTGATCGATCACCAGAATTGTCCTGCAATATGCCATATCCGGTGTTGCCGGAAGGAGAATTCTTGTTGTCGTGTAAACAGTCAGATCCTGTTCTTCCCACACGATCTTATTTAATTCCACGCTTCTGTCGCCGGAACCTGCGGAGCTGTACAATACAATGACTGCATGATCCTCAAAAAACGCATCATCCAGTTCTTCCGGAATCAGATTTTCAACCTTCTGGTAAAGACAGTCGCAAGTTTCACAGAGTTCATAATTTGTAAGCATATCTTGCAATTCACTGACAGATCGCACAAGATGTATCTGTTCTTCCATATCCAGAACACGACTGGAACCGTGTATCCAGTTCTGTTCTAAAACAGAATATGGGATATTCTGACTGGATTCCAGTAACTCTTTTTTCAGTAGACACAGGTCATAAATATTCACAATCCCGTCTGTGTTAAAATCTGCATTTTTCCAGTTGGCAAGCTCTCCTTTTCCTAACAGCCATTTTTGCAGTGCAATCAAATCCAGAATATCAAACACACCATCTCCGGTAATATCATTCTGTACAGGATCAGTAAACTGATTTTCCTGGATTTCCTGAATTGACAGATCTTCCTGAATTTCAAAATAAGCTGTCTCGATTTCTTCGGCGTTTCCCCATGTCTCCCACGGTCGTTCCTGTAACCAGGTTGCCTTGACAGAACCGGCAGAAACAGGCTCATAGACAATGACAACATGACCCGTTCCGCCGTCTAATGCAAACTCCCTGGATACTGCGATGTTATAACGCCGGACTTCCCGGAGTTCTGTTGTTCCGGACTGCGTAAAAGTAACATCATAGCCACCGTCATAACAGACATCATCACAATATACAATATAATTATCATGTAACGAAATAGTCCCGAATGTACTAAATTCTTTGATGCAATCAGGAAGCCAGCCATAACAATCCGTTTCTTCTATGATTCCATTCTCAATCTGAAATGATAAGTCTGTCTGTCTGACTGGCTTTTCAAATCCTTCACGCTTTTCTAACCAACTGACAGAAAATGTCCCATCTGCAATCGGCTGATAAACAGTGACTTGATAATAAAAATACGGCGTTTCAAAATATTCCGGATAATCTTCCATTGCAAAATAATAGCTTGCTTCTGAGAGAATCCGGACAGATTCAGAATCCACAGAACCGCTGAGAACTGTTTCATACTGATAATAATCTGTAGCTGTAGTTCTTTGCTGTACGCAACAGATCACGCCGTCTGCAATGTGTGTCTTTCCGTATGTATCGTCAAATTCCATTGCCTGCTCAAAATTCTGCGGAATCCAGTCAGGCACAACAGGTCCATCCTGGGCAAATGCCGTACTGCTCAAATCCGGCGAACAGCAGAACAATGCTAATACAAAAGCAACAAGTTTCTTGCGCATAATTACCCCTCCAGTAAAATATTATTTTATTATTATAATAATTATAGCACGATTCTTATTGCTTCGTCAAGGTCAAATTTCTTCCATTTGTTTACAGATTATTCACAAATAGCAATTTTTTCCCGGATCTGTTCCCAGCCGATTCTGTCAAGTGTAAATTTGAAACGTTCACCGGAGTTTGCATATTCTTCAAAGAAATCAATTGCTGTATCACAGATTTTCAATAATTCCTGTTTATCCGCAATAAATCCTGTCACGGCTCTGCCCTTACTGATCGTATTGCCGAACAGTCCGCCCAGTGTGACAAGATAACCATGTTCCGCATCCCAGCATTTCACAGGACATACATGATAACAGCGTCCGCAGAGCGTACACAATTCCGGATTGATTTTTACTTGATTATTTTCCAGTACAAGTGCATGATGCCGACAGGCTTTCTCACATAATCCGCAGTGAATGCAGTCGGATTCACGCCACTGTGCCTTGACTGCGCCTTTGATTCCGAGATCATTTTCTTCTGCTTTCAGACAATTATTCTGACAGCCAGTAATGCCGATTTTGAATTTATGCGGTAATTTCCGTGTAAAATAGCGTTCTTCCAGTTCTTTTGCAAGTCCGTAAGTATCAATACAGCCGCTTCCACAGACAGCATTCCCCTGACAGGCGGTCACAGTCCGGACACCTGCACCACAATTGGCAGTTTCCAGATTTTTTTCAGCAAGTGCCTGGCGGAACTGGTCAAGTTCTTCCAGTTTCACAAATGGGATTTCCACGCTTTGGCGGGAAGTCAGATGCACAGTACCATTGCCAAATTTTTCGGCAATTTCTGCAATCCCTGCGAGTTGTGTCGCCGTCAGGTGACCGCCTACGACACGGATTCTTACGGAAAATCTGTTTTTTTGTTTCTGACGCATAAAGCCCTGTTGTTTGAGCAATTTAAAATTGACAGCCATTTTCAGAATCCTTTCTTATTTTAATTTGAAAAGCTATCCAGAAACACTTGATTCAGGGCATCCCAATCCGGATTTTTGTCATTCGGCAGAGATTCCGCCTGTTTCTGAATCCATTCCAGATTTCTGTGAATATATGCATCCAATTCTGGAATACTGGGCTGTGTGCCGGATTCCGGACAATGCATTTTCTGGTCTAACAATTCCCGGATAATGGGACACATTGCCGGTTCTAACATGGCATTCATCAACTCAGAGAATAACACCGGTGCAGGTTTGTGATATTCCAGAATCCAATGACACGCCAGAATCGGACGCAGCACATAGAAATATTTTTTTAGTTTAATTTTCCCCTGTGTGCAGTATCTTTGATACTGTGATCTTGCCATATTCCAGTAATGATAAATTCCGGCTTTGCAGGAGAAATACTGTTCCAGAACTGGTTTACAATCCTCCTGAAAGAAGTCTGTTGTTTGATATACGATAGGGGAGAGCATCCATTCAAATACAGTCGGATTAGAATTTTTCGCCAGAATCAGCATTTTTTTCAGATCCCAACCGTTGATATCATAGATTTCATTCAATTCTGATTCTATCACATCCCGGACAGGATTCAATTTCAGATATTCGTTTTTTTCCCGGACATAGATAAATCTGACATCAAAATCACTGTCAGGGGAGGCAAAGCCCCAGGAACGGCTGCCGGATTCCACGGCGTGAAGAATCCAGACA
>CAMWWG010000122.1 GCA_947177935.1 uncultured Ruminococcus sp.
TTTTGCATTCCAGGGATGCCCGGATGAAATCTGCAAATAATTTCTGCGGTCGGTTCGGTCGATATTTGAATTCCGGATGGAACTGCAAACCCACAAACCACGGATGTTCTGGACGTTCGATAATTTCAACCAGCTTATGATCCGGCGAAAGTCCGGCGATTTTTAATCCGGTATCTGTCAGAATTTGCCGGTAGGCGTTATTGAATTCCCATCTGTGGCGATGACGTTCATAAATTAATTCTTCACCATAGATGCGCTGGACAAGTGTATCTTCCACCAGGCGGCAGGGATATAATCCCAGACGCATTGTGCCGCCTTTCTGTGTGACGTCTTTCTGATCGTCCATAATATCAATAACGCTTTGTGTGCCGTCCGGAACAAATTCCGAAGAATTCGCCTGATCCAGCCCCGCCAGATGCCTTGCTGTTTCGACCACCATCATCTGCATTCCCAGACAGATCCCGAATGCCGGAATCTGATTTTCCCGTGCATAGCGGATTGCCTCAATCATACCTTCAATGCCACGGTCACCAAATCCACCGGGGATAATAATCCCATCACAGGGGCTTAAGATTTCCTGAACGGTTTCCGGCGTGATCTTTTCAGAATCCAACCAGAGAATCTCGACTTGTGTATCATTCACAATCCCCCCATGGCGGAGCGCCTCGGCAACAGACAGATACGCATCCTGCAAAGCGACATATTTTCCGACGAGTCCGATGGTAATTTTCTGGACAGCTCTGTTCTGCCGTTCCGTCATGGCAATCCAGTCTGCTAGATCAGGACCCCGGTTGATTAATCCCAGATGATAGCAGACTTCTCGTGCAAGCCCTTCCTGTTCAAGCATCATAGGGACTTCATAGAGTGACGGCGCTGTTAAATTTTGAATAATATCTTCCTTGCGAACGTTGCAGAACAGGGCAATTTTTTCGGCGACTTCCTGGGGGATTTCCTGTTCTGTCCGGCATACGATAATATTCGGCTGAATCCCGATAGATAACAGCTCCTTGACAGAATGTTGCGTTGGCTTGGATTTGAGTTCGTTAGAGCCGGCAATGAACGGCAGGAGCGTCACATGAATATACATGGCGTTCTCTCTGCCGACTTCGCCGACGAACTGCCGGATCGCTTCCAGGAACGGCGTACTTTCAATGTCTCCAACTGTTCCGCCGATTTCTGTAATAACAACATCTGCATTGCTGTTCTTGCCGACACGATAAATTCTCTCTTTGATTTCGTTCGTGATATGCGGAATCACCTGCACTGTCCCGCCGAGATAATCCCCCCGGCGTTCTTTGTTTAAAACAGTCCAATAAATCTTGCCTGTTGTGGCATTGTTATTCACGGAAAGATTCTCATCAATAAATCTTTCATAATGTCCAAGATCCAGATCCGTTTCACCGCCGTCTTCTGTCACAAAGACTTCCCCATGCTGGTAAGGACTCATTGTGCCGGGATCGACATTGATATATGGGTCAAGTTTCAGAACCGTGATCTTGTAACCTCTTGCTTTGAGCAGTCTTCCAAGGGATGCGGCTGTGATACCTTTTCCCAGACCGGAAACCACTCCGCCTGTGACAAAGACATATTTTGTTTTTTCGTGACGTTCACTCATAAAAAAGACCTCCATAAAATAATTTAATATAAAAATTTAATTTTTCTGCAAAAGGGTAAACCTCACCCGGTCTGTTCTCCTTGAGAATAAACTGAATGAGGCTTCATTGCCTATATTTTATTTTTATAATAATTTTTTTTAAACCAAATTTAAAAAAATTCAGTTCACAAAACTCCCCCGTTCATGTAAAAATTCCTCAGCAATGACAGTGAACAGCCTGCCAGAAAATCCGTCTTTTCTTCAATACAACTGCAAACAATCCTGTTTGCGATATCTTCGCCTGCAAACTGCCGGACATAACGCTTGAACGACGCCAGACCTTTCTCAGACAATCCGGAATGATGGAGCACAACCTGCTGCGCCTGGAAACAACAAATAAAATTATGCAGCATCACACTCCAGTCCTGCATAATTTCCCGAACGACTTCCTCACATCGGGTATCTCCCAGGGAACACGCCAGATACATCTGTTCCAGCGTGACATGCTGAATATAACCATCCGTTGCGGAATATAAAAACGGCGTCCGTTCCTTGCTGTAGACTTCTGCAATTCTCGCCTGAATTGCCTGCATGGACAACTGCGCCCGGACTGACCCCGCCGGATATCCGTCCTGCTGTCTGCCGTTGGGTCGGATAATACATCGCTCTGTCATATAACTGTAAGTCAGATAATCCTGTTCCCGCTTTTCCGTCCGGAGCAATGCCATATGAATATTACTTCCCAGGTAGACAAAAATCTGATTAGCTTTTGAAACGCCGCCTCTCTGCAAATCCATGTTTGCAAGCGCTTGCAGCCAGACAGCATTTCCACAGGTGACGGATGGCATCTGCGGAAAATCCGAAAGCGACTTTGTCAGTTCTGAAAAATCCAGAATGCCATCTTTATAGAATACACGCATCCGCCCGTTCATAACCGGCATAACGCCCACGCCGATCCCAAGCACCTCACGTTTTGTCAGACAGCTGTTGCTCATCATCCGTTCTGTTGCCGAAATAATGAACTGAATAATTTCCTTGCGGCTGGTGTGCGGACTGCACAGCATACTCGTCTTGTCCAGAATTTCCATGTGCATGGTACATAAGCCGACGCTGATTTCATGTTCACCGATGACAGCACCAAGGACGAATCTGTAATTTGCATTGATATCAAGCAGAATTTTCCTGCGTCCTTTCGGAAGTTTGCTGCTACTTGGATTCTGGTATGGTGCTTCTCCGATTTCCACAAGAAGCCCCTCCGTAATCATCGCATTTGTAATTTGTGTGATGGATGCACGTGTAATTTGTAGCTGCTGTGCAAGATCCACCCTTGAAATCGGACCAGCCTCCCACACCGTGCGCAGCACCTGCATTCTGTTAATACGCTTTAAATCCAGTTTACTGATTCCACTCAGCATGAAAAGACTCCTTTCCGGGAAAATTAAATAAATCAAATAAATTTAAATCAAACAATATTATTATAACATAGTATCCGGAAAAAAGCAAGTCTTATTCACAAAAAATTTAAAAATTCAGAATCCCGTATTCTGGGAATTCGGCAGAAAAACTGCCCGTCCCGGAAAGGAACAGGCAGGATTTGAGATTTAAAATTAAAATTTTATTTTTTCTTCCGTGTCATCACAGCGGCAAGCGCAGCGGTCGCACTTGCACCAAGCAGAAGTCCCACAGAACTCGGATCCCCTGTCTTCGGAGAGCCTGTTTTCTGTTCTGTGTCGGAACTGGTTGTACTTTTTTCTTTTGTAGTCGCTTTGGTGGTTGTGGTGGAAGATTTCGTTGTGGTGGTTTCGGAAGAATTATTTCCGTTTCCGACTGTAGCAACGGTTGTTGTAGATTCTTCGGATGAAGAACTGCCCGGATCTTTCATTCCGTTCAGATAAATCGTCCGGTTTTCGCTCCATGTACTATAAATTTTTTCGTCATTGACAAGTTTGAATGCTCTGACTTTGATCGTTTCTTTGTAAGGGATCGATCCGGATGTCTGATAGGATGTACCTTTTACATCAAATGTATAGGAAGTAGGCGTGTCCGGATCTTTCTCCTCAACGACTGTCCGGTAGACCTGATAACCGTCCGCACCGTCAACAGCATCCCAGGAAATCACGGCACTTTCACCATCTGAACCGGTAGTGACTTTAAAATCGCCCAGCTCCGGCTGTTCCAATTCACTTGAAATGGTCTCTGAATCTGTTTTAGATGTTGCTGGCGTTGCAATTGTCGTTACAACTGTCGTAGCCGGTGCATCCGTTTGCTGTGTTGTAACGGATGATTCTGGTTCTGTCTGAGACGCTCCGTCTGTAGCAGGTGCATCCGTTGCCTCCGGAATTGTTTCGGATTCCTGGGAAGAATTCTGATTCTGATCCTGTTCCTGACTGTTGTTATTTTCTGAATTTTCGATATTTCCGACAGTTTCAATACTTTCTGTGTTTTCTGTTTCTTCTGCGCTGACAGCAATTGCCTGCATAGAACCCAGCATTGCCATTGCCATGACAGCAGATAAAATTTTCTTATGTTTCATAACCAAAAACCTCCTTTTGAAT
>CAMWWG010000123.1 GCA_947177935.1 uncultured Ruminococcus sp.
GTATAATAATCCATCACATATTCTGCACAGGAATTCAGAATATATTCTGTCGGGACATGATTTTTTCGTAGAATAGCAATATATTCTTTCTCATGTTTCTCGATCTGGAATCCAAGAACCTGATTCATGGAGTATTTCTGATTCTCAGACAGGAACGCATAGCAACAGATACATCTTTCTGCAAAATCATCCATGCCATAGGCTTTGGTATATTGAATAAAATCTGTATTAAAATAATGCTTTTGCAGCTTTGGCAGGACTTCCAAAAATTCCTCCATGGAGAGTGTACCATTCAGAAAGTTCGTGACTTCGCTTTTGAAATTTCTGTCTTGCACCAAAATATTCATACACCGGAGCTGTGATTTTTCCTGAATGGCAAATGGAAAATCAGAATCCGGATGGACAGACACATAGATTTTTTTCATGCTCTCTGCATTCTTACAATTGATCTGTTCTGCAATCTGCGTCCGGAATTCCATGGGGAATTTTTCAGCTGTCTGTTTCAGAAGTTTTTCTCTGCCTGAAAATTGTTTCACATGCCGACTGTTTATCAGCAATGCAAGATATGCCGGATCAGCCACGTTCAGTGCATTAAATCTGTAAAAGAGATACTCTGCTTCTTTCTCGAATGCAGTGAGTGCTGTTTCTGCCATCTTGCTAAGCAATGCAGGATTGTTCTGTACTTCCAGTTTCAGTGTCTGCAAATAACTTTCATCCAGACAGCTTGCCTCTGCAATTGTCAGAAGCCGGAGGATTTTAAAATCCGGATTGCTGGGTTTGAGCTGTGCCATTGCATCCAGACAGCCCAAGAGTTTCCCTTTCAGCTGATTGAATTTTAACATCTGCACCGGATTTTTTAACGGATTTTTTTTCAGGAGATTCAGATCATGCAGTATCAGAAAAAGCATGGATAATTTTGTAAGATCATCCGGAATATACGCCATTGCCCTGTGATTCAGCTCCGGATTTCCTGAAAAATTATTCGTAAGATTCCGGAGAAAATAATACGTCAGGTTGTTTCCGTCAAGCTGATAGGTTACCAGACACGCAGTTACTCTTGCCTCTGCCGTATCGCCGTAACGTGTCCGGAATGCACTGCACATCCGCTTTTTGCTTGCCTGGTAATCTCCGGGAATTTCCCAGATTTCCAGTTTCATACAATAAACGCCGGCGATTGCCTCACAGACTAAAATATATCGTTCAAATAATTCTTCCTGGTTCAGCCGGTTGATTTCTTTCCGGATAGCTTTTTTCAAGGTTTCCCGGCGCTGATAATTTCTCTGGATCATAGAAAAATCATACGCCGGAATCTGCTCCAATAACGCATTGTTCCGGGGATTCTCCAGATTCAGATACTCCCGGACGATTTTCAGCGTTTCTTCCTGAATTCCGTACGCCTGGAGTGCTTCGGTCAGCCGGGCGAACTGTTCTCCCGGAATGGCTTTGTTGACATACATCATAATAACAATACAACCCTTTCTGTAATAATGATGAAAAATAATTTTTAATTTGTTAAGCTTTTTGTTTCATCGCATCCAGTGCGCTGAGAATTTCCAGCTTTTCCATACCGGTTGCCACATAATCCCGGATCTGAATGTAAATTTTCACAATGTCCTGGATGATATCCTGCATGGCATGACGGGAAGATTCCAGAGACTGCATGAAATTTTTTAACAGATCCGCAAATCCATACATACCGTAATTTTCGGCTTTTTTCTGAAATTCTTTCAGATTCCGGGAATCCGCTGACTGCAAACCGCTCTGTAATACTTCACAGAGATAATTCTGCACCGCCTGTAACAGCGTGAAAATCCGGGTTACATGCGCCGGCTTGTGATGGCTGTAAATTTCCGGAAGCTGATATGCCTGAATTTGTTCCGGAATCCGGATAAAATCATAAACTTCAATGGGATATAAACTAAATATGCCATTTTCGAAATATGCAGAACACAGCCACACAAAGTTCTTTTCCGGCTGAGAAAGCATCTCCGTGCCAATCCGTTCCAGTAACTGAATAAATTTTTTCTGTTCTGCTTTGTATCTGCTCCGAATCTGGATCACATTCCCGGCATGATCCGCAATCTGCATCACGAAACACTGAGAATGTGTATCAAATCCGCTTTGCAGACACTTTGCCGGAGACACAAAACAAAGCCGATCTAATTCCGAGTAATGATCTGATTTTTTATTTAATTTTTTCTCATATATAGCAATTGCCAGTTCCTGAAAATCCGTGTATAACATATCCCGGACGGCATCGCAGTCCAGATTTGCTTTTGTCCGGTAAACAATCATGGTATCTTTTGAACCGGATAATTTGCCGTCGCTGATTTTGGCATTCCGCAATGCCATTCTGTCATACATCAGCAGTTTCATAGGAGAATTACCACCCCAGGGCATCGTACTGCTGTAATAATTCGCTTTAGAATTCTGACCGGAATCCTGATAAACTGGTCTGACTTCGGAATAGCTCAGAAATCTCCGGGAAGGGCAAGCCTGATCCGGATTTAAATCTAGAAAATAATATATATTTCCCTGATGTTCCGGTGTGTTGATCTTTCTCTGTCCGATGGGAAGAATTTCCAGATCCTGGATCTGTTGTTCGTACACTTTCCGGAACTGCCCCAGATCAGATTCAGAAATATTTTCCGGATGATCCGGATTGTCCTGATCGCTTAAATTTTGCAGATAGTCCGCACAGGCGCATAATTTTTCCAGAAACAGCTCCGGATTGAAAATCGTCCGGCGGTCACGGCACTGAATCAGTTGATTCCCGATTTCCCGGAGCATTCTCTCGGCATCCGCCATTTTCAGGGCATGACTGTGCACAGCGGACGCCTCCAGATGTTCCGACAAATTATCCGGCATCCGGACAAGTCCCCAACGGAGAAGATCACACAGCAACCCATAACTTCGGGTGGCACTCTCCCGGACGATCCGGGAATCTTCCACAGATAAATTCTGCATCTGTTCCTGTAAATCTTCCAGACGGATCAGATTTTCTTGTAATTGCCATGCAAGAATGACGGATGCCTTGTGCGCACAGAGTTCTTTTTTATGACAGGTACAACCGGAATATTCCAAAGGATATAATAATTTCACAGTGGTATGATTCTGATCCGGAATGATGCCGGTTACAATACTGGATTCTTCAAGTAAAATTTTCTGTTCCCGGATCAGGGGAATCAACATGCCGGACTGATTGCCGATTGCTTTTTTTAATTCCGGAATCGTGACCGCAGACAATGCTTGTCGGAGCAAGTCGGGAATGCCGGAAATTTCAGAATTATCCGGAATATTCTGAACTTCCGGATTTTCAGAATTTTCTTGTATGATTTCAGGATTTCCGGAATTTTCTCTGAGCCATAGAATTGCCGTGATTAAGTGACGGCAAACTGTCCGGGACGGGCAGGAACAGGCACTCTCCCACAGGGGGTCTTTGATATGGCAGACCTCACCGCCAACAGAAATTTCCAGATGATTTAAATGATCTGAATTTTCTAAATTTTTAATAGAAATCTCATCACCGCAGGATTCCAGATCTTTGCAGGCACGTTTGTAAATTCCCTTGTTGGACATGCCGACCAGATAGGATTCATCAGCGGCGGCAACTGCCTGTTGCAACGCAGAACTGATTTGCATGATGTTTCTCCCCCCTTACTGTGAAAACATTCTTCCGATATAATCACCAAGCTGTTCCGGCGTAAGTGCGCCCACGAATGCCCCCATATTGGCTAATTTTTGCCCCAGATGCCTGTCAAATGCCGGATTGGCAGTTTCATCCAGTGCCGTCAGAAAATTTAGTTTTGCGCCGGATTCCAGAATATTCCTACAGGAATTCAATAAATACTGTTCCGGTGCGCCCTCGTAAAGATCCGTGACACACAGGACGCAGGTTTTTGCCGGTGTTTCAATCAATTGTTCACAATAAGTAATTGCTTTGCCGATGTCCGTGCCGCCGCCGAGCTGGACACTCATCAGAATTTCCGCCGGTTCTTCCGCATAGCCGGACAAATCTACGATACTGGTATCAAAAATAATTAATTTCACGTCAGCAAATGGTAATTTTGCAAGAATCTGCGCCATGACGGCACTATAAATAACAGAACCCATCCTAGCACCGCTTTCCTCAAT
>CAMWWG010000124.1 GCA_947177935.1 uncultured Ruminococcus sp.
TCATAATGCACGAAGAAACGCAAAGAAAAGTTGCTGAATTAGTGTTTGAAAAGCGAGAAAACGGATTTGAACGGGCATCGTTCGACCGGGAAATTGCGTTTTACGAGAGCATCGGCGCAGGAAATCTTGAAATGATGCGTTTTCTTGCCGCTCCATTATGCTGTGAAGGATGCGGCACACTCAGCAAAGATCATCTACGAAATCTGAAATATCACTTTGTTGTACTGGCGGCGCTGATCGCACGATTCTGCATCCGTTACGGCATGACGCCTGAACAAGCGTATCAGCTAAGTGATTTATATATCATGCAGGCAGATGAATGCCGGACAGAACAGGAAATCCGGACAATTCACAAGGAAATGCTTGAAAATTACACCCGTACCATGCAGAAAGTCCGCAACAGTAAAATCTATTCCAAGCAGATTGTCAGGTGCATGGAATATATCAGCGAACACCTGCACCAGAAAATCATGCTCCATGATGCCGCAGAATTCCTAGAGATCAGTGATGCGTATCTGTCCCGGCTGTTCCGACAGGAAACTGGAACGACATTCAACGAATATATCAACCAGGAAAAAGTGAAAGCCGCTGCAAATTTATTAAGATATTCCCACTATTCTGATCTGGAGATCAGTAATCTGTTCGGGTTCAGCTCCCAGAGTTACTTTATTAAAATTTTTCGAAAACATTTTGAAATGACCCCGAAAGAATACAAAAGGCGCTACATAGTGCCAGAAATCGGATAATTTTCTTTTTTTTTAATTTGGGTCAAAATTTTACTATTTTTATCAAAGAACTAATAGAAATCTGTCAAAAATTTTGATATGCTTTTAATAAGCTATGATTGTTGCGTTTTTATTTATTTTAATTTTTAGAGTTCAAATTCTGAGAGGAGATATTCTGATGATAAAAAAACAAAAACAGAAAAACAGCATCCGGCGCTGTGCAGCTGCTATTGCTGTCTGTGCGATGATGACAGCAGCACTTCCTATTGCGCAGATTTCTGTTTCTGCGGCAGATCTAATTAGCAACGGCACGTTTGAATCCGGCATTTCCGACTGGGGCACGTACAAGGAAAGCGGCGGAGCGGCTTCACTCAGCACGGATAATGGCAGACTGGCACTCAAAATCAGCAGTACCGGTAAAGTGACTTATGCTGTGCAGATGTTCTATGATATTATCCCGTTGTATGAGAACGGCGTTTACCGTCTGAAATATGATATTTCCAGTTCCGTAGACAGATATGTAGAAGGTATGATCCAGCAGAACGGCGGTTCTTACACCGCCTACACCTGGAAAGGACTGGATCTGACTTCTGAACCACAAACGGTTGATTATGAATTCACCATGGAATATGAGACAGACATCATGGCAAAGCTTGTATTCAATTGTGGTTTACAGCCGAAAGACGGCGGTGAACTCCCGGAACATGTGATTTATTTAGACAATGTTTCTCTGGAACTGGTGGACGACAGCAATGTAGATTACAGTGCTACAAGACCGTATGCACCGCCGATTTTGACAGACCAGACGGGCTACAAGACAAACAGCAAAAAAACAGCCGTATTCAGGAATATTACAGATCAGACAGAATTTTCTGTGATCAATGCAGATACACAGGAGGTTGTTTATACCGGGACGCTCTCTGAGCCGAAAGAAAATGTTTCTGCCGGGGAAACAAATTGCACCGGAGATTTCTCCCAGGTAACGGAATCCGGCAGTTATTATATCCAATGTGATGGACTGGATGATTCTTATCCATTCACAATTTCTGAAAATCCGTACAGTTCCATGCTGGATGATTCCGTCAGAATGCTGTATTTACAGCGCTGTGGCTGTTCCATAGAAGATGCCGATTTTGCCCACCCGGAATGCCATACCGGACTGGCAACAATCTACGGCACAAGTGAGCAAATTGACGTCAGCGGCGGTTGGCACGATGCCGGAGATTACGGACGTTATACCGTTGCAGGCGCAAAGGCAGTTGCGGATCTGCTGTATTCCTATCTAGCAAATCCGGATCTGCATTCTGATGCGATTGGCATTCCGGAAAGCGGCAACGGCAGAGCGGATATTCTCGATGAGACAAAATATGAACTGGACTGGATGCTGAAAATGCAAACGTCTTCCGGCGGCGTTTATCACAAAGTGACCTGTGAAAATTTCCCCGGTTATGTCTCCCCGGAAAAAGAAACAGCACCTTTGATCGTCACACCTGTTTCTACAACGGCAACGGCGGATTTTGCTGGCGCAATGGCACTTGCGGCGGAAGTTTATCAGGCATCTGATCCGGCATTTGCAGAAACCTGTCTGAATGCTGCAAAGAACGCCTGGAATTTCCTGGAACAGAATCCAAAACTCATTTTTGAGAATCCTGAAGACATTACAACTGGCGAATACGGCGATTTTGTTGATATAGATGAACGCTACTGGGCAGCCGCACAGCTCTGGCGTGTCACGGGCGACGCAAATTATCTTTCTGCATTGGAAAGTATGACCACACAAACGGGAATGGATTGGGCGTTGGTCGGTGATTATGGTAACATTGCCATTCTGACAATGCCGGAAATTGATAAAGATTCTGAAATCTATACCAAAGCCAAGAATGCTGTGATCAAACAGGCAGACAAATTTCTGAAAAATTCTCAGAATTCTCCCTACGGCGTTTCACAGACAACCTATAACTGGGGCAGTAACATGACGATTGCCAATTCCGGAATTATCCTTGGAATTGCAAGTCAGATAACAGACAGTCAGGATTATCAGGATGCCGCTGAGGCGCAACTGCATTATCTGCTCGGCACAAATCCTGTTGGCACAAGTTTCATGACGGGATATGGCACAGTATCTCCGCAGAATCCGCATCATCGTCCCTCTATGGCAAATGGGACAGCCATGAAAGGGATGCTTGTCGGCGGCGTGAATTCTCATCTGGAAGACAGTGCCGCAAAAGCATACTGCAACGGACTTGCACCGGCATTGTGCTATGTGGATAATTCTGAAAGCTATTCTACAAATGAGATCACGATCTATTGGAATTCTCCTTTGACTTATTTGCTGTCAGTCCTGGACGCAGAGGATTCCGGAAATACAAAGCCGGATCTGGATCCAGGTTCTTATCTGCCCGGGGATGCCAATGAGGACGGCATTGTGGACATCGGCGACGTTGTTTTGATGAACAGAGTTTATGTCGGCGTGGATCAGGTGACAGCACAGGGACTGAAAAATGCAGATGTGGACGGCGACGGAAAAATCAGCTTAGCGGACTCCATGAATGTGTTGCGCTATCTGGTGCATTTAATTGATAAACTGCCGGTAACAGAATCATCCACAGAATCCGGAACTATCCAGGATTACGGAACGCTTGTAAATGCGTCCGCAAGTGCTGTGGCAGATTTCCGGAATGGTGAATCTTCCCTGTTTTTTGCATCCGACGGCTGGACGAACGGGAGCTGTTTCGACTGTGGATGGTATGCTGAGAATACAAATATTGCAGATGGTTATCTGAGTCTGACGATTGACCAGGACAAAACCGGAAACTACCACTATTCCGGCGCAGAATACAGAACGGCAGATCACTACGGCTACGGCTATTATGAAACATCCATGCAGGCAATCAAGAATGACGGTGTTGTTTCTTCATTCTTTACATACACCGGAGAATCGGAGGACAATCCCTGGGACGAAATTGATATTGAAATCCTGGGAAAAGATACAACAAAAGTGCAGTTGAATTATTACACGGATGGGGTTGGCAATCATGAATTCATGTATGATCTGGGATTTGATGCCTCTGAGGGATTCCATACCTATGGTTTTGACTGGCAGCCGGATTCCATTACCTGGTATGTTGATGGCAAGGAAGTCTATCAGGCAACGGATAACATTCCCTCCACACCCGGCAGAATCATGATGAATACCTGGCCTGGCATTGGTGTGGATGAATGGCTGAATCCGTTTAATGGGAATACACCTTTGACAGCACGTTATCAGTGGGTAACTTATAATAATGAATAATTAATTATAAAATAAATATTTCAAAAAACCTCTCTAAGACTGTAAGCTCAGAGAGGTTTTTATTTTAATTATTTTAAATAGTTTTCATTTTCTGTCAGT
>CAMWWG010000125.1 GCA_947177935.1 uncultured Ruminococcus sp.
GAGTACCTGCGCTATAGATATAGGTCAGATCTTCGGTTTTCAGAATTGCCATTCTCTCTGTTCTGTCCTTTCTTTTATTTTATATTTTAAATTTTCATCATTTATTTATAATAATTTCTTCAATGCTGCTATACACTCCTGTTCTGTCAGGATTTCCGGAGAAATCTGGAATCCTGCACGGTGCAGCTCCCAGGCAAGTTCTGTCACCTGCGGCACATCAAGTCCTAATGTTTTCATGCGTTCCACCTGTGAAAATACTTTTGCCGGCGTATCATCCAGAATCATTTCCCCATTGTCAATCACAACAACACGCTCCGCAAGTGCTGCTTCTTCCATATAATGCGTAATTAATATAATGGTAATCTCCTGTTCCCGGTTCAATTTCAGAATGGTTTCCATCACTTCCTGCCGTCCCTGCGGATCTAACATCGCTGTCGGTTCATCCAGGATAATACAATCCGGCTGCATGGCAATCACGCCGGCAATGGCGACACGCTGTTTCTGTCCGCCGGATAACTGAGATGGCGCATGATGCCGGTATTCATACATACGGACGGCTTTCAGGGCATCATCCACCCGCCTGCGGATTTCTGCCGGGGGAACACCTAAATTTTCCGGAGCAAATGCGACATCTTCCTCCACAATCGATGCGACGATCTGATTATCCGGATTCTGGAACACCATCCCGGCTTTCTGCCGGATTGCAAATAAATTCTTTTCTTCACGGGTGTTCATCCCGGCAACGAATAAATCGCCCTTTTCCGGAATCAGAATCGCATTCATATGCTTTGCCAATGTAGACTTACCGCTCCCATTATGTCCCAGAATTGCCGTGAAACTTCCCTTTTGGATTTGCAGTGAAATATCTTTCAGAATCCAGTTATTTTCTGTGGCATTCCCTGGAATTTCTGTGTCGGACGGATAACGAAACCAGAGATGTTCTGCCAGGATCATTATATTATTAATATTTTCAAGTCCTGCCATAAAATAATCCCTCAGCATCCTGACTGCACCAGACAGCCGTTGATCCACACGGCAGACACATGCCGCTTTGTTCTACCGGCAAGCCAATTTCATCAAAATAGACATGTCCACCGAATTTCCTGGTCAATAAACAATCCAGAATATAGCCCATCACGGACGGAGACAAACCCGTTGTGTAACTGTTAATCGCAAAAAATACCGGATTGTCACTTAACACATTCACACAGTTCTGCACCAGGTCATAAATGCAATTTTCCAGTTTCCAGACTTCGCCGCCTGGTCCTCTGCCGTAACTGGGAGGATCCATGATGATAGCATCATAGCGCCGTCCTCTACGGATTTCCCGGAGCGTGAATTTTTCGCAGTCATCCACAATCCAGCGAATCGGCTTGTCCTGCAAACCAGATAATCCGGCATTTTCCCTTGCCCACTGCACCATGCCTTTGGATGCGTCCACGTGACAAACTTCTGCACCAGCATGTGCACAAGCCAGCGTTGCGCCGCCGGTATAGGCAAACAGATTCAGCACGCTGATCTTCCGCCCGACGTTCCGGATCAGATGATCCATAAAATCCCAGTTCACAGCCTGTTCCGGGAATAATCCCGTATGCTTGAACCCTGTGGGACGGATTTTGAACACAAGATCCAGATTTTGATAGGGCAATTCCCACTGCTCCGGCAGTTTTGCATGAAATTCCCATTTTCCGCCCCCGGAACTGCTTCTGTGATAACAGGCATCTGCCCTCTGCCACAATTTCTGATTTTTTTCTGTCTTCCATAACACCTGCGGATCAGGACGGATCAGCGTCACGCCGTTCCAGACCTCTAATTTTTCACCGTCTGAAGTGTCTAACACTCTGTATGCTTCCCAGTTATTTGCTGCTCTCAATGCTGCACGCTCCTAATAATTTTAATAATTTGAATAATTTTTATTCTGCATCCAGTGTCAGTTGTGCCGGAGAAATTTCCTGTGTCACCGGATACCCTAAATGTTGGTACGCAAGCGCCGTGGCACAACGTCCCCTTGGTGTCCTGGACAGGAATCCCAACTGCATCAGGAATGGTTCACACACATCTTCCAATGTAACTGCCTCCTCGCCCAATGCGGACGCAAGTGTCTCCAGTCCGACAGGTCCGCCGCTGTACCCTTTGATAATCATATCCAACATTCTTCTGTCGTTGCTGTCAAGTCCTAAATCGTCAATCTCCAGACGATCCAATGCCATTCTTGCAATTTCCTGCGTAATTTCGCCGTTGCCGATGACATCTGCAAAATCCCGGACACGCCGCAACAATCTGTTTGCAATTCTCGGCGTTCCTCTTGACCGCCTTGCCAGTTCCATTGCGCCGTCTGCCGTGCATGGGATTTCCAGAATCTGCGCACTTCGTCGGATAATATCACTTAACTGCGCCGGTGTATATAATTCCAGTCTCTGGACAATTCCAAACCTGTCCCGGAGCGGCGCTGAAAGTTGTCCAGCTCTTGTCGTTGCACCCACAAGCGTGAATTCCGGCAGATCCACTCTTAAAGATCTCGCAGAAGGTCCTTTCCCGACGACAATATCAATCGCATGGTCTTCGAGTGCCGGATATAAAATTTCCTCCACGGCTCTGTTCAACCGGTGAATCTCATCAATGAACAGCACATCCCCCGGCGACAGATTTGTCAGAATTGCCGCCAGATCCCCCGGACGTTCGATCGCCGGGCCTGTCGTGATCCGCAGATTCACACCCATTTCATGCGCAATAATCGCCGACAGTGTCGTTTTGCCCAGTCCCGGCGGTCCGTATAATAATACATGATCCAATGCACCTTCACGGCGTTTCGCCGCTTCCATGTAAATCGCCAGATTCTCTTTGACTTTCGTTTGTCCGATATATTCCGTAAGTGATAACGGACGCAGACCCCGTTCCGTGCCGGTATCTTCTTCCAGCTCCTGCGCTGTTACCAGTCTGTTCTCAAATGCAAAATCCCCTGTTTCTATCATAAAAATTTCCTCATTTCTAAAATAATCTAAAATAATTTTAATAATTATTTTTAAAAATCATTTCTGAAAATAATGCTTTTTATTCCGGATATAGAACGGCTCTGCCTGACTTGCCGCACGCTTGCCAAGTTCCTGTTCATAACTCAGAAAGAATAATCTTTCATTGCTTTTTTTGACTTTGTATAAATATCTCACCAAACCAACAAATAACTTCCGTGTATTGCCCATCATATCAACAACAATTAAAATCTGCGGTTTCTCGCCTCCCTTGATCATTTCCACTAAAAATGCCCGCTCGACATTTGGCTGTGTCGTGAAAAATTTGGAAGCATACTGTTTGATCTGATAGAATGGTTTCTGTGGTTCTCTGTAACGGATAGTTTCCAGTTCGTTATAAGAAATTGCCTTGATATGTAGGTTTCTTGCAATATTCAGAATGGCTTTGAGTTCCGGAGAGTAAAATTCCCGGCTGTCATAATTGGGATTCATAACAGCAGATCTGTTCTGAATCAGTTCAAAAAAGCGCAGACAATTTAATTTATAGCATTCTACATAACGATTGGCAAACATAGAAAGAATCCGGTAACTGGTAAAAAACGGAATGAACACTGTCCCCTGTGCATTCCGGACGGTCATCAGCTCCAGTCCGGCTTGCTGAGAATTTCTCTCTGCTTCTGCGGATTTCCGGCACATAACAAAAACATCACTCCGGATTAATGTCTGCAAAAAAATACTTCTTTTGGCGCTGTCTGTCATTGCCTCCTGTAACAATTCTTCTAAATTCATCAACACGCCTCCTGTTATCAAAAAAATTTATATAAATTATCTCTGTCTGCCGATCTCCCGGAGCGTCAGCCGGATTAATTCTTCTGCCGGCGCATTCTCATCCTGTCGAAGCAGAATGGGTAATACTTCCTCTTGCTGATATCCCAGAACGGCAAATGCTGCCAGCGCCTCGGAAAAATTATCTCCCGTGCCCGTCTGCACCGGAACAGCCTGCATTTCTTTTAATGCCGGATTTGCCTTGCTTAATTTGTCCTTAAGATCCAGGACAATTCTTTCAGCAGATTTTTTCCCGATTCCCTTGATCTTTGTC
>CAMWWG010000126.1 GCA_947177935.1 uncultured Ruminococcus sp.
AGTATTCTGGACAAGCAGGTGATCCGGGCAATTCGGAAGGAAACAAGAATTTCCCGGAAAACAACATTCCAGGAAATTGAAAAAACTTTTTATGTGCAGAATCAAAATTATAAAAATAATATTAACAAAATCGGAAATGATGCAGATCTACGCAGACAATATCCGCAGGAAAGCAAAAGTGAAGAACTTCTGCTTGCCTGCTGTATGCGCTTTCCGGAACAGGCAGAAATGATTTTTCAAACACTCCCTCCGGAATCTTTTGTGACGGATTTTCACAGAAAAATCTATCAGGCTGTCCGCCAGTGCATCCAGGAAAATGCCGGATCAAATTCGGGATCAGATCTGAAATTCATGCCTTCATTCCTGGGAGGCGATTTTGAAATACAAGAAATCAGTGCTGTTGCTGGTATCCTTGCACACTACCGGGAAATGATTTTTACACCAGAAGTCATTCAGGACTGCATTGCAAATTTGCAGAATGCCAACGCACAGCCTGTCAATTTTCTTACGATGTCAGATAATGATCTGCAGCAGATCATTACGAATAAACAAAAGCGTATTCATTGGATAAATTAAGGAGGTTTTTCGCATGGACAAGAAGTCTACAATTGAAGCACTCTTTGAAAGGGGAAAAGCAACGGGAAAACTCACGACAAAACAGATTTCAGATGCACTTGAAGAAATGGATTTTGATGCGGATCAGCTCAACACATTCTATGACAACTGCGAACAGCATAATATCGAAATCATTGATAACAATGTTGTTGATCCGAATTTCGATCTGAATCATATTGACATTGATGACAATCCGGATGAAAATCTGGATTCTGCACTTTCCACGGACGGCATTGCTGTGGACGATCCTGTGAAAATCTATCTCAAAGAAATCGGGCATGTGCCGCTGTTGACAGGCAATGAGGAAATCGAACTTGCCAGACTCATGGCAGAGGGGACGCCACTGGAGGCAAAACGTGCCAAGCAGAGACTTTCCGAGGCAAACCTCCGTCTGGTTGTCAGCATTGCCAAAAAATACGTCGGTCGTGGAATGCAGTTCCTGGATCTGATCCAGGAGGGCAATCTGGGACTGATTAAAGCCGTGGAAAAATTCGATTACAGCAAGGGCTATAAATTTTCAACCTATGCAACATGGTGGATTCGCCAGGCAATCACAAGAGCAATTGCAGACCAGGCAAGAACAATCCGGATTCCAGTACATATGGTGGAAACGATCACGAAAGTAAAGAAAGTTTCCAGCCAGTTGTTACATGAGAACGGACATGATCCGACGCCAGAAGAAATTGCGGAACGTTTGGATCTCCCTGTAGAACGTGTCCGTGAAATTATGAGAATCGCACAGGATCCTGTTTCTCTGGAAACGCCGATCGGTGAAGAAGAAGATTCCCATTTGGGAGACTTCATTCCGGACGATGATGCGCCTGCGCCTGCGGATGCAGCATCTCACACACTCCTGAAAGAACAACTTGAAGAAGTGTTATCCACACTGACAGACCGGGAGGCAAATGTTCTCCGGCTGCGTTTCGGATTAATTGACGGCCGCTCCAGGACGCTCGAAGAAGTGGGAGCGCAATTCAATGTTACCCGTGAACGCATTCGCCAGATTGAGGCAAAGGCACTGCGGAAACTCCGTCATCCCAGCAGGAGCAAAAAAGTCAAGGATTTTCTGGATTAAAATTATTAAAAATCCCCTGTTCATAGTCAAACAGGGGATTTTATTAATTATAAATTATTCTGCCTTGATCGGGAAATCTGTCGGCTCAATCAGATGTACCAGAAGCCGCAGAACATTCATGGAGTCAGCTAGCTCAATTTTGCCGCTCTGGTCAACATCAGCATTTGCAACGCCTTTCGCAGACATCTCATCCACACCAACATAAACTCTGTTCATCAGAACCACATCACTGATGTCAACTGAGCCATCCTCATTTGCATCACCCCACAGCACTTCGCCGGAAGGCTCTGTTTCAGAAGACGATTCTGTCGGTTCTGTGGAAGTTTTCTTGATATACGCATCTGTAATCTTGACACCGGAAGTGTCAACGGCATCTTCGCCCTTGCCTGCCCACCAGATCTGACCTTCAAAGGACTTCTGTTCTACAAGTGCTTTCTTGATGGTATCAAGAACAGCTTCGTCTGTAATTTCCTGATTTTCGCCGTCCACATTCAGTGTGACATTAAATAACTGCTTCACAAGATCTACTTCTGCTTCGCCGCTCTTGGTAGCCTCCCATTGTACATTTGCCCAGTAATAGTTGCCATCCACCGGAACGGATACACCAAGACCGCCGTTCGCATAAGTCGCATCGTCTCCCAGATCTACCACCAAATAAATAATATCATCTGCTTCCGGCAGATCAATATGGAAATTGCCCTTATCATCCACAGTAATCACTGCGTGACCCGGCTCCGGATCTGTCGGCTCTGTATTCTCTACCGGATTCGTCGCATCGGGATCAAATTTAATATCCGCCAGTTTCGGAAGTTCGTCCAACGTAATGCAGTAATCGCTCTGATACATCGCAATCAGGTCTTCTTCTCTGTTGAACTGCGGATTGGTCAGGAAATTAGTATCCTCACTGCCACCGTCATACCAGGGCATGAAGTAGAGCCAGCCTGCTTTTTCCGTCGTAAGATTTTCAACTGTGGAGAAACAGTCACATTCCATCAGGGCAACCATCTTTGCGCTGTTGTAACGTTCCATAATATTATAGAATGTATCTGCAATCGGGCTGTCATTGTGAGTGATCTGTGCCGATCCGGTTGACCAGTCTGTGCAGTTATATTTATCATAACCAATAATATCCACATAATTGTCGCCCGGATACCAGTTTGCGGATGTGCTGTAATCATAACTGTTCCATTCCCAGATCAGATTATGACAGCCTTTGGTTTCTGTCAGATATTTATAAGTGTAAATATAGAGTTCTCTGTAAACTTTAGAACCTTCTCTGCCCCACCAGAACCAGGAACTGCTCTCACCACCGTTGCCTTCTGCTTCATGATATGGTCTCCAGAGCAAGGAAATTCCTTTTTCCTGTAATTCCAGAAATTCACCTGCAAGCGTGTCAAGTGCCTGCATTAAATAGGCATTTTCTTTCGTTCCCTCTTCCATTGCTTTCGATGGGGAGAAATCTGTTTCCTCTGAATATGTTGTCTGTGAAAAATCCATTGGCTTGCCGATTTCATAATCATCCATCTTATTTGGCACGTTCAGATGCCAAGATGCTGTAGCAATACCGTTCTTGGAAACCCACTCAATAATACGATCCGTTGTGCCGTCATCACTTCCAAAAGCCGGACACGTGAAATTACCATAGTCAAACCCACGGATTGCTGGTAATTTCCCAGTTTTTTCCTGGATATAATTAAACTCGTATTCGTAATCATGAGGTCCATACTGGTAAATTTCCTGCTGACCGGACAAAATATGATTGCCATAAATACTCGACAGATAACTCATTAAAGCCTTTGCAGAGTCAATGGCTTTCGGATCACAGGTATTTGTCTGTGTTGCCTTGATTTCAGGACGTTCCGGCGCAACATAATCCCTTACTTCCACATAGTCCACGAGCGTATAACCCCAGGTGCTGTTGAGCTTAATTGTATTTTCACCCTCTTTGAATGCCACTTTGCCGACATTCAGTTCAGCGAACTGCTCCGTTTCTTCAAACATCACCTGACCAATGCTCTCACCATTGACTTCAATTGTCGCACCTTTTGTACCAAACGGCGCAGAATAACCAATCACCAGTGCATAACTGCCGGCTTTATCAATATTCACAGTTGTTGTAGCAGACGGAATCGTAGAAGAATTGTCCTTCAGATTCACATAACCTGTGCCGGAAAAACCTGCAACAGAAGATTCTACCTGTGCATCATTTTCCATTGTTCCGTCTTCAAATTCTCCTCTGACCTGCACAGCAGAAACATGAAACGGAACTGCAAGCAATGTATTTAAGGCAATTGCAGCTGCCATCACACCGCTTGTTATTTTTTTCTTTGACATGATAACTACCTCCAAAAATATAATATTACCATAATA
>CAMWWG010000127.1 GCA_947177935.1 uncultured Ruminococcus sp.
CGACCACCGAGATCTACACTCGACTAGTCGTCGGATGCGTCAGATGGGTATATGAGACAGTGCCAACAGAACCGAACAGCTCCATTTTTTCCTTGACAGTTGCCTTGATATTTTCAAAGCCAGGCGCAAGCAGTTTTCTCGGGTCAAAGCCCTTGCCCTGCTGATCCTTGCCGGCTTCAATGTAAGCTCTTGTTGCTTCCTGGAATGCGAGCTGGCACTCTGTATTTACATTGATCTTTGCAACGCCCAGAGAGATTGCTTTTTTGATCTGGTCAGCCGGAATGCCTGTGCCGCCATGCAGTACTAACGGCATATCGCCTGTTTTTTCCTTGATTGCTGCGAGTGTCTCAAAGCTCAGACCTTCCCAGTTTTCCGGATATTTGCCATGAATATTGCCGATACCTGCTGCAAGCATTGTCACGCCCAGGTCTGCAATCTGCTTGCATTCATCCGGATCTGCACATTCGCCCTTACCGACTACGCCGTCTTCTTCACCGCCGATTGCACCCACTTCTGCTTCCAGGGAAATTCCCAGCACTTCACAGGTGTTTACAAGCTTTGTGGTCTTTTCCAGATTTTCATCAAACGGCAGGTGAGAACCGTCAAACATAATGGAAGAAAATCCCGCATTGATGCAGGCTTTTGCACCATCATAAGAACCGTGATCCAGGTGCAGAGCAACCGGAACTGTAATGTTAAGTTCTTCAAGCATACCCTTTACCATGCCGACAATCGTCTTGTAGCCGCACATGTACTTGCCTGCGCCCTCGGATACACCCAGAATCACAGGTGACTGGAGCTCCTGTGCTGTGAGCAGAATTGCCTTTGTCCATTCGAGATTATTGATGTTGAACTGACCAACAGCATATTTGCCGTCTCTTGCCTTGTTCAGCATGTCCTTAGCAGAAACTAACGCCATGATAACATCCTCCTGATAATAAATTAATTTAAAAAATTTTGCAACAGATCTGTTTTTGAAATCCGCTGTTATTTCTATTATACAGTATTTTAAATGAAAATGCAAGTGTTTCAGAAAAATTTTACAAGTTTTTCAAAAAAATTTCCGAGAATTTAAAAAACCCCAGAATTTCTTCAAGAAATCCGGATATTTTACCAGTTTTTTTGAAAAAGCCGTCCGGATTTCAGACAATACGGAGAAAAACGCCGGAAAAGCTTGACAAATTTGTAAATATGGTTTACAATAAAAATCACAGTCAGCAATCTCACTGCTGTCTGTTTATGATATAACTTATTTATTATAGGAGGGTTTTTGAGAATGTGGACAAATAGTATGCTCAAGCAAAATGGCTGGAATTCCGTCAAGCCGTACTACTGGACGGCGTTCGGCGTTTGTATCGTGGCATCATTGCTCGGCGGCAACAGTGGCGGCGGATTTAATTTCAGCGCAGGTGCAGGATCAGGGATGAGCGACGGATCTGAGTACGAATCCACAATGAGTTCTGCAGAGATGATGGGGTTTCTGATTGGTTTCCTTGTGGCATTTGTATTCATCATGGCATTCGCAATGGCATTTTATGCGTTTCTGGGCGGTGTGGTCAGAGCCGGAGAATGTAAATTTTTCCGGATGGCAAGAACAGGCGATGTGAATTTTGGCTATTTATTTGACAATTTCCAGGGCGGACGCTACATGAAGACTGTCAAAGTGATGTTTAACACTTATATTAAAATATTTCTCTGGAGTCTGTTATTCCTGATTCCGGGCTATATCAAAACGTATGAATATTTCCTGGTTTCTTATCTGATCGGCGAAAATGCGGATCTCCCAAAAGAACGTGTGCAGGAAATTTCCAGACAGACCATGAACGGCGAAAAATGGAAATTATTTGTATTGCAATTGTCATTCATTGGGTGGATGATTCTGGGTGCAATGGCATGTGGCATTGGTGTACTGTTCGTGATGCCTTATTATGAGGCTACTATGGCAGAATTCTATGCCTGCATGAGAGCAAAAATGCTTGCTATGGGTATCACGACAGAAGACGAATTATCCGGTTATTTCGGCACACCCGGCAACTTCCAGAATTATGGAAATCAGCCGCAGAATGGCTACAATCCTTATGACATGAATCAGAATTATAACCAGAATCAGAATCAAAATTACAATCCTTATGACATGAATCAGAATTATAACCAGAATCAAAATCAAAATTACAATCCCTACGACATGAATCAGAATTACAACCAAAATCAGAATCAAAATTACAATCCTTACGACATGAACCAGAATCCCGGCAGTCGTGTAGATCTGGACAAAAATCATTACAATAATAATGATGATAATAACAATAATTATTATTAATCCCTGAATCCTGAAATAAAATCCGTCATACTGTGTGAATTTTCATACAGCATGACGGATTTTTATTGTAATTTTTTAATCTGAAATACCAGGTTCAGGAATTTCTTCCGGAATCGCCACCGGTTCAGCCGGAATATCCTCCGGAATTGCCGCTTGTTCTGCGGGAACATCCTCTGGAATTGCTGCCTGCTCTGCCGGAACGTCTTCCGGGATCGCCGCCGGCTGTTCCGTCATGGATTCTGATCCGGATTCTGCGCCGGAGTCTGTCCCGGATTCCGTCTGCGCCGGGATCTCCGTTGCAGGAGTTGTAACAGATTCCGGCGTTGTCTGGACGTTCGGCGTTGTTTCAGCAGATCCCTGCTGTGTGAAACTGTCAAACACAACCACCAGACTGTAACACGGCAGGGAAAACTCTGTCGGGATTCCTGCATCCGTGAATGTCAATGTATAACTGCCCTCCTCGATAGAGCCCTCACAGATTAATTTTCCCTCATCTGTCTTGCCGTTCAGATCCGGTGTCAATGCCATATCATCAATAATCTGCATGAGATCTTCTAATTCCGTCCGGATTGCCTGTGCCGACTGCGGCACAGAAAATTCCAGTCCCTTATAGGATGCTTTTACTTCATCATCCAGAAAATCCAACTGCACACCGGACAGCGTCTGCGGTTCGCTGAATACCACGCACCAAGCGTCCATGCCGTAACGTGTCAACTGCGCCTTGCTCTCCGTGTCGGCATTGGTAATCGTCACTTCCGCTGTGAATGCGCCTGTCATGGGATTTGCAATCTTTCCCGGCATGGTCTGCACAGCTGTACATCCTGTGCTGAACAGGACGGCATTCAGACTGATTACTGCAAAAATACGTCGGATGCGTTTCACGCAATACACACAATTCATACAATCACCTCAGAAATCTTAGAATAAGATCAAAGTAAGATAACAAACATTCTGTATTCCGTATTTTTGCAAGTAAAGAAAATTATAAAATATCCTGAAGAGAATCAATCATATCCTGCGGGAGCATGTACTGCATGGGCATTTTTTCAGCCGTCCTGTCTCCTGCCGCTGCATGGAGCATCACAGCTGCACAAGCCGCATGATACAGAAATCTTGGCATTGCAAAACTTGGCAGCTGATACCGTGTGAACGATGCCATAATCTGTGCTGCAACCGATGTCACAATCCCGGCAAGAACGTCACCGCTTCCGGCTCTTGCCATGCCAGGATTCCCAGCATTACAGATACTCACCTGCTCACCGTCTGTGATGATCGTTCCTGCGCCTTTTAAGATCACAATTGCACCGGTGATTTCTGCCAGCTTTTTTGCAGCCGTAAATCGGTCTTTCTGGACTTCTTCTGTAGAAATTCCCAGTAATCTTGCCGCCTCGCCGGGATGTGGTGTCAGAATAGTTCGTCCCTCCGGTATATATTCTATGCAGGAAGCTATGGCATTAAGACCATCCGCATCCAGAATTACCGGGCATTTGCTTTCTGTCAGCAGAAATTTCAGCAATTCCCTGGTTTGATCTGTCACACCCATGCCACAGCCGATTAAAATTGCGGATTTATTCTGCATAGCAGATTTTAATAAATTCTGGTTGCTTTTTGAATTCAGGAAAAAGCCGTCCGGATCTGTTTTCAATGACAGACACATACTCTCCGGAAACCGGACAGACAATGCAGATAATGCCTATTCCGCAGA
>CAMWWG010000128.1 GCA_947177935.1 uncultured Ruminococcus sp.
GCGCATCCCGTCAGTGCTACACTGAACGCAGACAGGCAAAGCAGGTATTTCAACAATTTTTTCATGATGCATTTCAACCTTTCTGTTTTTCGGTTTCTAAAAACGAGAAAAGGCACGAAATATCTTGATTTTCCGGTACAATCAAAATCTCGTGACCTGAAACTGAAAATTAAAAAATTAAGAAAATCAGATAAATTTTCAGTTTCCGTACCAGCAGTTCCGGCAGGTTTCCTGGCTGACGGATCACCACAAAACAGCAGGTCTTCCCAGTAAAATTTACCAGTGACTTTGCAGAAATTGAAAAATAAATTGTTTTTCATCCTGCAAAAAAAGCCGTTCCATTCCCCGATCACAGTGACGAGTTCGCACAGTATTTGCAACTGTTTCCCTTTTAACTTCTGTCATAATTTTAAATTTGATTTATTTTAAATTTAAAATATCACAGCAGCACCGTCTGCTTTTGTATGTTATTTTTAAATTTTAAAAAATTATGCTAGCATAATTTTATTATAACAGAAATTCCGGAAAATTGCAAGAGGTTTCTGCAATTTTTCCGGAATTATACAGAATCAGCAGTTTATTGCACTTTCCGGCGTGAATTTTGTCAGGATGTGCAACTGGAATAAATTTGAATTTTCTGAAATTTTTAGTTCTGTCTCATATCCGCAGGCATTCAGAATCTGGTAATCATAATAATTTTTCTTAGGGACGGCAAATTTTTCCAAAATTGCCATAATCGTCCCACCATGTGCGATTATTGTAAGGCTTGTATGAGATGGATTAAAATTTAAATGATTTATGATTTTTTCAAACGCCCGGACGGTTCTGTTTTTAAATTCTTCCGGTGTTTCGCCGTTCGGAAAACGAGCCGTCCCGTTACTGTCAATCCAATGTTGATACGCCGGATTTCCGGATAATTCTTGATAATTCTGATTCTCGAAATCACCGAAATCACATTCCCGGAAATCCTTGCAAATTATAATTTTTTGCCCTGGAAATAAGATCTCAGCCGTTTGGATGCAGCGCAGCAGGGGACTGGCAATCAGCAGAGAACGCCGTTGCAAGAATGGTTTTATTTTTTCTAGATCTGCAATGCCCTGCTTGCAGAGCGCCTCATCCGTAACACCGATATAACGATGTTTTAAATTGCCGGGTGTTGCGCCGTGGCGGATCAGATCAATTTTCATCCGGAATTTCTTCCTGTGTTTCTTGTATTTCTAAAATTTCAGAATTTTCCGGGATTTCTGTATCTGCATTTTTGGGACAGAAATAGGCTTCATTTATCAGGGGAATCAGGAACAGTACGGGGATTGTGGTGAATGCGCTGTAATAATAACGGAATTCTGCGAAAACCGGCGTTGCGATCAGCAGCGTCAAAAAGACCCCGGCGAATGGCGCATACAATAACAAAAATGATTTGTTCTTTTTGACAAAGACTGCACCTGCCATAAACACGGCAATCCAGGTTGCCAGACCAATACTCCAGAAAAGACCCCAATAATGATGCGAACTATAAGAATTCCGCCATATATTCAGCAATTCTCCGGCTTCTTCCGGCAGCTTGTTTTCTTTGTGCAGTTCAAAACCATCCGTCCGGAATTCCGAGGCATAGACCCAATACTGTACATCCGGATACCAGTAGCCATAAGTCTGGTCGATATGCGCCTGAAGATAACTGTCCGGATCTTTTAAGCCCAGAGAAATCCATAATTTCAGAAATTTCCATTTGTGTTCGCCAATAAATTCCTGATGATCCGTTTCACGTACCAGATTCTTGATCGAATCGGAAATTTGTGGTACATAGCGTTCCGGAATTTTGGAAATATCCACGACCTGGCTTAATAAATTTTCCTGTTCTTCCGTCAGTTCTGCACCGTTGCGAATCGCACAGGAAATCTGTTGTGCCGGAATTGACAAAGATTCAATTGTGTCCGGTTGCGTCACGCCGAGTGCATTATAGATCGGAGATTTTATAATCATTGCTGCCGCTAATGCTGTGACGGATACGACTAAAATTTGAAATTGTTTTTTTGGTAAAAAATAAAGAATCTGAAAAAATAATAAGAAAACAAAGGCATATAAGCCATTGCTCCGGAACAGACAGGTTGCAACGCCGAAAATTCCGAACATGACCAGTTCATAAACCGGAATCTGCTTTGTGCCGGTGTGGCATTTCATGAGAATTCTCCAGAGCGTAACAACAAGCATCAGGACAATTCCACCGAACCAGATGTCTTTCCACATGGTGACGCTGTAAGTGCCATGATAGCCGGGGAGTGCATAGCACAGGAGAACGATCACAAGGACGGATTTTTTCACGCCGGTTTCATACAGCGTCAGAATCAGATAGGAAAAGGCAGCGGCTAATAAGATCATCTGTGCGACACTGTAAGTCGCTACCGAAAGCGTGTCATTTCCATCAAACAGGAGCTGACCGAGCATGTAAAAAATTTTAATCATGAACATGTGCGCAATCGGATGATGATTCGATAAATCCATCAATCCTGCCGCCTGTTGCATTTCTGCGTTAGAATCCGCTGTGACATCGCCGGGGAACAGATACAGGAAGTAGGGTATCCAGGCGAGAACCAAAATCAAAAAAGAGCTAAAGAAAACGATTAATTTTTTCTTCTTGGTTGGTGCAGGATGGGGGTCGTTCAGATCCGTGTATAAAATTTTCTGATACAGGACGTTGCAAACTGCCAGGAAGAACCAGAAAAAGCCCAGAATGTAAATGATCGTTCTGGAAAAGGCTGTATCCAGATTTTCCATTACAAACCGATATTTTGCCAGATAACAGAAAATAGTCAGAATTAAGCTGCAGAACACGGCTGCTGTTGTGATTTTATTTTCCTGGATGGCAAATGCTTTTTCGTAGAAAAAATATAGTAAAATTGCAAAGAATAACGGGAACATGCTTGTTGTGGAAAGATTCAAGTAATAACTGAATGCAGCGCCGGAGAGCAACGAAAAAAACAGACGCAAAATTTTTCGCAATCCGGAAGTTTTTAAATTATTCTTCATGCTTGTCCGCTCCTTTCCGAGTCATTTTTTCGGATTCATGGCATAGATGTTTGTATCTTTCATCGGAACGTTGCAGACAGATTTCAAAATCCTGCCTGTTTTTCTGGACAATACAGCTCAGAAGCATTCCGGAGAAGAAGGAAATCAGCGCCGACAATGCGATAAATCCGCACACAATCAGCGTCGGGAACTTCGCAACCAGTCCTGTGTGCAGATAATCAATCCAGATCGGCAGAAAGAACACAACAGCAATCAGTATTAACAAAGCAGAAATCACACCGAAAAATTGCATGGGCTTGTAATTTTTGTATAATCTGACAATTGTCAGCAAAACTTTGATCCCGTCCGAATAGGTGTTTAATTTAGATTCACTGCCTTCCTGCCTGTCTCTGTAGTGAATCAGGACGTTTTCCGTGGACATGTTTTTATCAATCGCATGAATGCTCATTTCTGTTTCAATTTCAAATCCTTTCGACAATACCGGGAATGTTTTCACAAAATGGAAACCAAACGCCCGGTAGCCAGTCATGATGTCTTTAATATCCGATTCAAAGAAATGATTGATGCAGAAACGGACAATGCTGTTGCCGAAATTGTGAAACGGTCGTTTGTTTTCCTGAAAATACGTCGATGACAGTCTGTCACCGATCACCATGTCAATCTTTTTTTCCAGAACCGGACGGCACATTTCCTTTGCGTGTTCCGCCGGATAAGTATCATCTCCGTCCACCATTAAATAGCATTCTGCATCAATTTCCCGGAACATGCGCCGGATGACATTGCCTTTTCCCTGTTGATACTCCTGCCGGACGACAGCTCCGGCATTCCGGGCAATCTCCGCTGTGTTATCTTTGGAATTGTTATCATAGACGTAAATCACAGCTTCGGGCAGTTCCCGACGAAAATCCTGCACCACTTTCCCGATTGTTGCCGCCTCATTGTAACAGGGAATTAAAACAGCAATTTTGTCCAGTCTGTTCC
>CAMWWG010000129.1 GCA_947177935.1 uncultured Ruminococcus sp.
GTAGAATCAGGATTTTTCTGACTTCCGGTTCCCGGAGCGTCCGGAACGCCCAGACACAGGAAATCACAAACAGGAGAATCACAGAAATCAGGATAATTTTAATCTGTTTTGTCATAAGAAATTACCTCAACTGGAAAATGACTGAGATTCTGGAAATTTCCGGATTCCAGAAGCGTTTCTGTGACCAGGATTTTTCTATCTTCCGTGACAAGAATCATATCCATATCAGATACAGAATTTTGCAACGTCTGCCAGTAAGCAGCAGCTTGCTCTGTTCCCATAATAAACAGTGCTGTAGAAAGTGCATCGCAAAGCAGACCGTTTTCCCCGATGACCGTCACGGAGACCAGACCATTATCTGCCGGGAATCCGTCCGCCGGGTCAATGATATGCCAGTATTTTTGTCCGTCCTCACCGGTGAAATAGCGTTCATAATTTCCGGATGTAATCACGGCTTTGTCAGCGATCTGCAAAAGACACATATTCTGTTCCGGTTCAAACGGATTGACAACTGCCACGTTCCAGGGATTGCCGTCCGGTTTCGTTCCCAGTGCCTGCACATTTCCGCCGAGATTGATTAATGCGGATTCCGCACCATATTCCCGGAACAGGGAAATTAACTGATCGCCTGTGTAGCCTTTGGCAAGTGCACCAAAATCAATCTGCATTTGATCTGGGATGCTAACTTGATGCTCCTGCACAAGAATCTGGGTATCATCCACGGAATCCAGCAAATCCCGGAGAATTTCAGAATCCGGAATCTGATAATTTCCAGTTGTAAATCCCCATTCTTTCAAAACAGGATAGATAGAAACTGACAAAGCACCGTTGCTCTCTGTATGGATTCTGCGAGCTGTCTCCAGGATGATTTCTGTATCCGGATGGATTTCTGTAAAATTCCCGGCATTCTGATTGATCCGGCTCACATCGCTGTCCGGATCTGTCACGGAAAACAGGGATTCCAGTTCATGAATCCGTGTTTCGCCGTCCTGTAAGGCTTTTTTCGCCGTGTCCATATCATCACAGAAAACTTTCAGATTCATATAAGTATCCATTGCAAACAGATCCAGGGAAGAAGAAGCTTGTCCGGAATTTTTAGAATTTTCTTTACTTTTCTGACAGCCGGTCAACAGAATGCAGATACTGCACATCACAACAGAAAACAGTCTGGATTTCATCTTCTTGCAGACTCCAGTGCCTTCCGGACACCATTCAGAATGGCATTGGAACTGTAAGTTGATCCGGCAACGGCATCAATGCCGTCTGTGCTTTGCGATTGCAGAATTCTGTTTTTCAATACCGGGTAAGCTTCTTCAAAATAGTACATATCGCTCTCATTGCAGGATGCCGTCAGATCAATAATAACATCGTCCTGAATGGTAATGCTGATTGTCACCGGACTGTCATAGCCGAATTCTTCTGCTGTAAACGTGCCATTATTGTAGATTGTGACAATTTCCGGCTCTGGTTCAGGATCCGGATTCTGCTCCGGTTCCGGATCTGGTTCGGGTTCCGGTGTAAATTCTTCCTGGATTGGTTCTGCATTCTGGTTTTCTTCGAGATTTTCTTCTTGCTCCGGTTCTTCCGGCGCAGGATTTTCAGCAATGATTGCTGATTCTGCCGGGAGATTTTCTGTAACTGCTTCTGTTACGGTTTCCGGCATGGATTCTGATCCGGATTCTGCTGTTTCTTGATGCTCTGAATTTTCTGAATTTTCAACAGTTTCCATACTGGTTTCTGCTGTGGAATCCGTATTTTTGTGATTATCTTTATTTTTATCATCTTTTGTTTTCTGTGATGATTCTATTATAGTTTCTGTAGTTTCCGGAACTGTTTCTGTGTGTGATGCGAATTCTGTTTCCTGGATTATTGCAGCATCAGAATTTACGGAATTCCCGGAAGTCTCCGCAATCGCCGTCTGTTGTGCCGTCGCTCTGGAGATCATGCCAGAGCCGGCAATCATCAGAATCACTGCCATTGTACAGATTGTATTCAACAATGCCTTATTGTCCGGCTTTTTCTGCTTGATCCATGCTTTCCGGATTCTGCACACGGCATACCCGGCAAATACGGCTGTATAGAGCAGAATGCTCAGCAGACTGCCGTCCCGTCCCATCCTTGCACGGGGGACGTAAATCAGCATGACATGCAGATAGATCAGAGCATAAAACGCATAGGCGAATCGTTGAATCTTCTTCCAGGTTTTTGCGTTGATCTTTTTCCGGATGTTCTTGAATGATAAAATTGTCAGGGGGATCATGATAATTAACAACAAAGCGCAGATAATACAGGTTGCAATGAAATTGAAATCCCCTCCGGAATTCCGGAATAGTCTCTGTAAATAGACAATCCCGTAAGTGACTGCATGGGAAACGGTAATGCTTGCGGAAAAAATGGATAGTTCTCCACGGATCGGCATTAATTTCTTGATTGCCGCTGAACCGTTCGGAAGTGCGCCCATATAAGCAACTACACACCACAAAGCGCAGGCAAGTGCACCTTTATTGAACAGATCCATGACATACCGGATCACAATCTGATTTGAAATTTGCAAGTGCATCTGTCCCAGGACAATCATCAGGACAGTGAGAATGCTCCCGATGGCGTAGAATATTCCGGGATATTTTTTTAATAATCCGGCACAGAACCATGAAAAAAATCCTGCGATGAGAATGGCAATGAGAAATAACATGCAATCAATCACTCCTGTTTTTTAAAATTTAAAAAATAGTATAAACCCTGTACAATGCTTTCTGAATCGTACAGGGTCTATGAATCTATCCTATTCTGAAAGGAAAGCGAAAAATAAAATTTAAAAAATAAACTTTAAAATAAAAATTATTTTTTCTTTTTTGCAAATATGGCTGTCAATCCTGCGGCTGCCAGTGCAATCAGCGGAATGCCGGCGGAATCTCCTGTTTTCGGACTTGCCGTTGCAGATGTATCTGATGTATTTGAGTTGTTTGATGTATTTGAGGTATTTGCAGAATTGCTTGTTGCTGCTGAAGAATTAGAATTAGAACTTGTATTGGAGCTGCTTGTATTTCTGTTTGTAGTAGTATTATTAGTATTATTATTTGTATTGTTTGTGTTATTATTTGTTGTTGATTCCGTGGGCGTTTCTGTCGGCTGTTCCGCTGTCAGCGTGACACTTAACGGATTGGTATAACCTGTTGCTGTAAATGTCAGATTATAATTGCCGCTTCCGTCAAAAATAGCTTCCCCTCTGTTTTCTGCATTGAAATCTACGGTGCCGTCTTCTCCGACAATCTTGACTGCACCCCTGCCGGATGCAGTATAATTTTGGTCGTTGAGATTGACAACAGAAAGATTCTTGATGAAGTTCGCCGCATCTTCTTCTGTAGATCCCTCCGCAGGGATTAATTTCCCGGCTTCTTTGTCATAAACAACGGGGAGATCTTCCGTACTCAGAATGAAACTTGTAGAAAAATCCGCATATTTCTGATTCTGATCAGAAACCTGTAATGTGTAACTTCCAGGGAGTGCATCCGTGTAGGAAATTTCATTGCCGGATACTGTAAACTGGTCAGCAATGGCGAACTCCGGGGCATAATCATCCGGGAAATTTTCCATTTTCAATTCTGTTGTGCCTGTCCCGGCTGTGCTTTCTGTCACTTCCAGCGTATTTGTGAATTTCACCGGAATGTATAAGCCGTCATTCACAGTTGTCACATAACCCGATTTTGTAATATAGACAATCTCCGTAACTGTCTCACCCATGAGACTTTCAAAATTCTCATAGTCCAGTGTATTGCCGTGCGGTTCTGTCGTCTTGATACCGCTTGACCATGCAAATTCGCCTCTCCAGATATTCTGTTCATGACGCATTGCATAGGCATTGCCTTCCTGCGTTTTCAGGATTGCGCCGTAAATTGCACCTAAATCTTCCGGCGCTGTTTCCACGTCAATCTGATAATCGCCCCACGCTGTTGCTGTATTGAGTTTCAAGACGGCTTCAAATGTCTCTGGTGTCTCATCC
>CAMWWG010000130.1 GCA_947177935.1 uncultured Ruminococcus sp.
AGATAATCGTATTCACTGGTTGAATAATATCTATTTTGAAGAAATTTCCTATAAATTTCATCATTTAACTGATACGCTTTTTCAATTTGTCCCTTTTCATTCAGCAATATCATTTTTTCTCCTCTTGCAAAATAGATACAAACATGATCTTGATACCAAAATGCAACTGTGAATTGTCTATTGTCAAGTCGAAATATTCCGCTGTACTGATAATTTAAACTGGAATCATAAATATTGAATGTCCCATCTGTAAAGCAAATTAAAATATCACCATTCTTGGAAATATCAAACGTTTGTATATCCTGATATAGGATTTCATGATCAGAAATGTGCATTGTATTTTGAAAATCTAAAAATATTTGCGAATAAGATATTTCATCCATATCAAATGTTTCATTGATTGCTGATACAAACATGTTTTGAAGCATATATACTATACAAATAAGCACACTAAGAATAACAATTAAAAATTGATTCATGTCATTGCCATTTCATTATTTTGTAGTTCGTAAAAATCCGAAGCAGTTTCTTAGAGACTGCTATAAAAAGAAGACCATTGGAAACGAGCGTCTGCAAAAGTGGATTCCGAATAAAATTGATTCACAAGTTCTATGCCCGCATCTGTCTGGACGCTCATAACCGGGATATGATCGCCGGTCTGATAGAATAGAAATTGATCTGTTTCATCCGGATTATTCTGATACCCATAAAACCAGATTTCCGGCTCATCCGTGTCAAGCTGTTCCGAATCTGTTTTGTATGCTAATTCCTGTGTACAGACTTCTGCAAGCAAATGATCCGGATCAAAGCTGATCTCCCCTAATGCTTCCGTATTCGTGAAGTCGTCCATATGAAGAATGGCATTGTCCGGCGTTGTTTCTTCTGTCTCCCAGAATGCCGAATATGCCTGATTTTCATCCGTTACATAATAGATCAGATAATGCGGAGCGATATAGCCTTGTTGGATATAATAATCATTCTGCCACGCACAGAGGAGCTTTATATGATTTGGATTACTAATACTAATATGATTATCAATATTAATATTAGTATTAGTATCATCAGACTCTGTGACCGTTCCGGAATCCGGAGCAGGAGCTGATTGACATCCGCAGAGACAGCCTGTCAGTAATAGCGTAGAGCTTAATAAGATTAATTTTAATTTTCGCATAAAATTCACTTCTCCTATTATGCGTAAGCAGGATTGGCATTGAAATTAGATTCCAGAATTTCATGCCGGATTTTGCCGTCTAATAGATCAATGATTTTTTCCAGAGAATACAAATGCCAGATTTCGCTTGCCGCACAGCATTTGTCTGCAATCGTAATAATAAAGCTCTCCCGGTATTTCGGGAACGGAAAACATAACGGAAACATATGCTTGCGGATGATGTCCCGTTCAACGGGATTCAGCTCAAATTCTTTTTCGGCATTTCTCAGAGATACAATCGGATGCATGAGTGTGTGAAATCGACAAGCGGATTCTTTGTCATGCCAATCATAGAGAAAGAAGTCATGCAATAAACAGCCCCGGACAAGGCTTTTTTTGTCAATTTTTTTGATATGCAGGATTTCCGCAATCCGCAATGCCATATAAGCGACACAAATCGAGTGTGTATAACAATTTGTTGTACCATGCTGCATGAAATTTTTTTCAGACTGCATGTTCGGCGAACGCAGAATATCCTCACCATACGTAAGTACCTGTTCTGCAAGCCGCTTATCTGGTTTGATATACCACATGATAAAAATCATATCCCTTCTTTTTTTAGTAATATTTATTATACTACAAAAAAAGACATCTGTCAATTAAGATTTAAATTTAAAAAATCGCTCCGTTGTGATAGCACAACGAAGCGAAATTATTTTTAAGGATCAAAAAATTAATACATACCACCAGCAGGCATCGGAGGTGCGGGCGGTTCAGGTTCTTTGATGTCCGCAACGAGGCTTTCCGTTGTCAGAACCATTCCTGCAACGGATGCTGCATTCTGCAATGCACTTCTTGTTACCTTGGTAGGATCTACGATACCAGTCTGGATCATGTCAACATAAGTTTCATTGTAAGCGTCGAAACCATAGCCGACTTTGCCGGAGCTGATAATCTTATCAATGATGACACTGCCTTCCAGACCTGCATTGAGAGCGATCTGACGCAGAGGAGCTTCCAGAGCCTTTGCAATGATCTGTGCGCCGGTCTTTTCGTCGCCATCCAGTGTTGCAACCAAAGCATCAACAGCCGGGATAGCATTGATCAGAGCTGTGCCACCGCCTGCAACGATGCCTTCTTCTACAGCAGCCTTAGTAGCAGCAAGTGCATCTTCAATACGGAGTTTCTTTTCTTTCATTTCGATTTCTGTAGCTGCGCCGACTTTGATCACAGCCACACCGCCGGAGAGTTTTGCCAATCTTTCCTGGAGTTTTTCACGGTCAAAATCAGACGTAGCAGACTCAATCTGAGATTTAATCTGAGCCACTCTTGCAGCGATTGCATCAGCATCACCTGCACCATCCACAATGATGGTATTTTCTTTCTGGATGACAACCTGTCTTGCTCTACCGAGCTGTGCAATAGTTGTGTCTTTCAGTTCCAGACCGAGTTCTTCTGTGATGACTTCACCGCCTGTGAGTGTAGCAATATCACGGAGCATTTCTTTTCTTCTGTCGCCGAAGCCCGGAGCTTTTACAGCGGCACATTTGAATGTTCCACGGAGATTATTCAGAATAATTGTCGTGAGTGCTTCGCCCTCAATGTCTTCTGCAATGATCACAAGCTTTTTGCCGGACTGTACCATCTGTTCCAGGAGAGGAAGAATTTCCTGGATGCTGCCGATTTTCTTATCTGTAATCAGGATATACGCATCATCATAGACAGCTTCCATTTTCTCTGTATCTGTTACCATATACGGAGAAATATAGCCTCTGTCGAACTGCATACCCTCAACAACTTCGCTGTATGTCTCAGCAGTCTTGCTTTCTTCGATTGTGATAACGCCGTCAGCCGTTACTTTTTCCATTGCTTCTGCAATCAGTTTGCCGACGCTCTCATCTGCGGAAGAAACTGTGCCAACTCTTGCAATATCTTCAGAACCCTCAACCGGCTTGGAATTTGCCTTGATGGTCTCAACTGCTGTATCAACAGCCTTTGCGATTCCTTTTTTCAGGATCATCGGATTTGCACCGGCAGCAATGTTCTTCATGCCTTCGTTGACAATTGCCTGCGCAAGGAGCGTTGCCGTTGTTGTACCGTCGCCGGCAGCGTCATTTGTCTTGGTTGCAACTTCCTTGACGAGCTGTGCGCCCATGTTCTCAAACGCATCTTCCAGTTCAATATCCTTTGCGATTGTCACGCCGTCATTGGTAATTAAAGGCGCACCGAATTTTTTATCCAGAACAACATTTCTGCCTTTTGGTCCGAGTGTGATCTTCACTGTATCTGCGAGCTGATCAATACCAGCCTGCAAAGCTTTTCTGGCATCTTCGCCGTATTTAATTTCTTTTGCCATGATAAATCAATCTCTCCTGTCTGTGTAAAATTTTATTTAAATTATTCATTCATCATTCTACAATTGCAAGGATATCTTCCTGTCTCAGGATGGTATATTCCACGCCGTCCACTTTGACTTCTGTGCCGGAATATTTGCTTGTCAGGACTTTATCGCCTACATTCACTGTCATGGGGATGAGCTTGCCGTTCTCGTCATACTTGCCCTCACCGACAGCAACGATTTCAGCAATCTGGGGCTTTTCCTTTGCAGAGCCAGCCAGAATGATGCCGCTCTTGGTGGTTTCTTCTGCTTCTGTCATCTTGATGACAACTCTGTCTGCTAATGGTTTGATTGTCATAATCCAAAAACCTCCTGTAAAAATTTAGAAAATTTCAGAATCCGGAATTAGCACTCTCAATGATCGAGTGCTAATCCAGTGCTATTATTATTTTAATCAGCTTTGGAAGAAAAATCAAGTGTATTTTTCAATTTTTTTATTTTTTTTTGGAA
>CAMWWG010000131.1 GCA_947177935.1 uncultured Ruminococcus sp.
GGATTGCAGACGGCACAATGCAGATCATGTCGCCTACACCACATGAAGCAAATACGGAAGTGGTTGCTTCTCCGGTTTTTTCAGCAGAATCAGGATTCTATGAGAATGAATTTGCACTCAGTCTTTCAGCATCTGACAATACAGAAATTTACTATACACTGGATGGAAGCAATCCGGTGACTTCTGAAACTGCAATATGTTATAAAGATACAATTCTGGTGAAAGATCGTTCAGATGAACCGAATCTGTACAGTGCTTATGGTGAGAATCAGACAGCACAGTCAATTTGTGTGGGAGTCGGCTATCAGCCGCCTAGGGATCTGGTGGACAAGGCTTGCATTGTACGTGCCGTTGCAAAAAATACAAAAACAGGTTCTTACAGTCCGGTTGTCCAGCAGAGTTATTTTGTGACGGATGGCGAATTAGCCGATTATCAGGATCTGACTGTGATCTCACTTGTGACAGATCCGGAGAATTTATTCGATCCGGATACCGGGATTTATGTGGTAGGGACGAAATATCATGAATGGCGTGAAAGTCTCGGTTATGTATCTGATCCGGATGCATGGAATGAAGACACAGATCCTGAAACCATGCGGAATTATCACATCAGAGGAAAAGCAGGAGAACGGGAAGCTACTATCACAATTTTTGAAAACGGCAGTACAATTGCAGAACAGAATATGGGCATCCGGATTAAGGGATCTTCTACAAGAAATTCTGCAAACAAGAGTTTTAGTTTGTTTGCCAGGAGTGAATATGGTGCATCAAAATTAAATGCGCCGATTCTTCCGGATAATTATGACTGGCAGGGAAATTTGATTACTTCTTATGATTCCATTACATTGCGTTCTTCCGGATCGCAGAGAACCAGGGATAGCATTGCGCATAAAATCATCAAAAAAGATCATCTGACAACCATGGATATGAAACCTTGTGTACTGTTCCTGAATGGGGAATACTGGGGATTGTATGAGATCACGGAAAAATTTTCGGATGATTTTATCCAGAGCAATTATGGGATTTCCAAAAAAGATGTTGTCATGATCAAAGACTGGGATCTCGAAGAGGGAACACAGCAGGATTTTGATGAATATATGGACAGAATTTATTATTATGCAACACTGGATATGACAAAACCGGAAAATTACCAGTTGGCTTCTGATTTCATGGATCTGGATTCTCTGATAGAACATTATGCCGCTGGATTATATTTAGGTGTGACAGACTGGCCGAATTATAATTATGGTGTCTGGAAAAGCAAGGGTGCAGAAATTGCTGGCAATCCTTACAGTGATGGCAGATGGCGGCTGATTTCATTTGATTTTGATCATTCCATGGGTTATACTTATGATAGTGAAATTAACAAGACAAATCTTTATGATTATAACTGGTTTGAAAAAATGGATACAGAAACAGCACCCACAAATTTTTTTGTGAGTCTGCTGAAAAATAAGGAATTTCGGCTGAAATTTATTAAGACTTATCAGTCTTATGCGAATGATCTGACAACAGTAGACCAGATAGAACAGATTCTTGCGGAATACTATGACAAGGATCAATATATGAATCTGGTGGGAGATTCAGAAGTCCGCTGGTCAGATGCCTGGAATTATGGTTCTTCCAAAGAACAGAAAAAGCAGGGAACGCAGAGTTATTTCCGGTATTCTGTTCTGGATAATATTTCTAACTATTTCAAGAAAATAGATGACTATTCGATTCCTTACATGTATGCGTATCTGGGATTGACAGAACCAGGAGATGTAAATGCAGATGGTGAATTTTCTGTTGCAGATGCTGTCATGCTCCAGAAATGGCTTTTGGGTTCCGGGGAGCTGACTAACTGGAGAGCAGGTGACTTGTGCGAAGATGGCAGGATTACAATTTATGATTTTGTACGCATGAAACAGCTCCTGATCGGGAATGATCAAAATGCCTAAAATATGATGTAATGTTTGTGTAATTTGATGAAATTTGACCAATATATTCCCTTGGGCATTGACTTTTTTCGTAAATTGTGGTATGATTTTATTGTAAGGGCGAGGTCGCCTTCATGTTAAAGATAGACTGTAGAGGAGGCTGTTGTGATGAAAATGAGAATCAAAAAGAAAAATTATGTCAGTGCTATCTTTTGTCTGCTGTGTTTTATAATATGTATCATTTCCGGTGCATTTGCGGCGATAGTAAACGCAGCAGGAACTGCCTCTTTGACGTTGAACTGCGTCAAGGACGGCGAAGCAATTTCAGGTATGGAATGGCAGATCTATCATGTCGCAGATGATCTGAGTGGCGAAAAACCAAAGCTGACAAAGGCTTTCGAAAAGTACAGACGTGAGATTTCAATCGGTGACGGTTCACTCTCTGCCATGTCGCAGCTTGCAAGCACTTTGAAAGGCTACACACTTAAGGGCAAGATCAAACCAACACAGACAGCCGTCAGCGACAGTGAGGGCAAAGTTAGATTTACCAGTCTGGAACAAGGTTATTACCTGGTTTCCGCACAGAAATTCACAAAAGATAATGTTGCATGGGAGTCTGAACCGCTGATGGTAATTCTCACAGAAGAAGATTACCAGATGGACACTTTCCCAAAGATGAATTATATTACATTGGATGCCACTGAAGTAGAGTTTACTGTCAAGAAAATCTGGGAGAATGACGAAAATCAGCCGAAAGCAAGAGCTACTTACATCACGGCTGAAATTTACAAAGATGATGAATTGGATCATCAAATTAGATTAGACGAATCCAATGACTGGACATATTCCTGGACAGGTGATCCTGCCTCAGAATGGGTTGTTGTAGAGCAAGAAATTCCGGAAGATTATACTGTTGTCTACAGAAAACAGGACGTGGAATATGTCATCGTCAATACGTATGAACCCGGCGGCGCATCCAGTTGGTGGGAGGGCGAGCAAGAAACGACAACCCATGAAACGGGGGATCAAGGCGAATGGACGGAGACCACCACAACACAACCGTCCGGACAGGTGACAAGTGAACTGGAAACGACTACCAGTACGACAAATGAGACGGTGGCATCTGCTGCATCTGATTCTTCTACTTCTGTAACGACAACAACAACCAGTACGACAACCAAAACGCCGGGCTCAGGTTCCGGTTCCGGGAGTGGGTCTTCAAGTAATTCCGGATCTTCCAGCGGCGGCGGCAGCAATAATGCAGCAACGATTGAAAAATTACCGCAGACCGGTCAATTATGGTGGCCTGTTGTACCTCTGGCAGTCGGCGGCATTCTGTTCATCAGCATCGGTCTGAAACTCAAAGAAAAGGATCATAACGCATGAATACAGTCAGAATTTTAAAATTCGGCTTGATTGCAACGGGGATAGTGCTGCTAGGTGCGGCGCTATCCCTTGTTCGGTACAACATCCGGGAAGATCAGCAGAGCGGCGAACAGGCGCAGGCTCTGTTAGCAGAAGTCAAAAAGGAAATTCCAGATGAAACACAGCCGACAGAAGCAAAGAAATATGATTTGTTTTCTGAGTACGAAAAAGAGACTCTCCCGGAAGAACCTGTGCTTGAAATTGACGGGCAGTCCTATATTGGCATGGTTGCGATTCCGGAAATCGGAATTGAACTGCCTGTGCTCAGTGAATGGAGCTATCCGAATCTGAAATCTGCACCGTGTCGTTACCAGGGAACGGCATATGAACGGAATCTGATTCTGATTGCGCATAATTACCGGACGCATTTCGGGAGAATTTCAGAACTATATTCCGGATCAGAGATTATTTTTACAGATGCAGCCGGGAAAGTTTATCAGTATGAAGTCAATAATATTGAGAATATTGCCGGAACGGATATCGAAAGCATGGAATTCGGATCTGCTGACGGATGGGATCTCACATTATTTACCTGTACCGTCAGCGGACAGAGCAGGGTTACTGTCCGGGCATTCCTGAAACAGGAAGAAGAATCTTAAATGTCTCTTATAAACATCTCCGAGCCCACGA
>CAMWWG010000132.1 GCA_947177935.1 uncultured Ruminococcus sp.
ATTTATGATTTTGCAAAAGAATATAAAAAAATTATGGATTTCATAAAAAATCCGGATTATGCAGATTATTTGAAATTAGGTTTGAAAAAAACATTGCTAGATAAATTTATAAATAACTACAAAATTGTTGATGGGTCATTTCAAAGAGAGATAAAAAGACGTAAGATTCTATGAAAGAAAGGATGTCAATCATGGCAAACATCACAGCACGAAAGAATGAAGCCGGAGAAATCATCTCTTATCGAATCAGAGTAGCCAGAGGATATGACAGCTCTGGTAAAAAGCTAAAGCCCTACGAAATGACTTAGAGACCAGCTCCCCACATGAGCAATAAGCAAATTGAAAAGGAGCTGAACTGTGTTGCTGTGACATTTGAACAGCAGTGCAAAGCGGGTCTGGCTGGTAACGGCAAGCAGAAATTCGCTGATTATGCAGGATATGTCATGCACTTGAAAGAGAAGAACGGCGAATTACGACATCATACAGCTGTACGCTATCGGGAGCTGTTGGAGCGTGTGAATGCCGGAATCGGACATATCAGAATTTGTGACATTCGTCCGCAACACCTGAATGCATTCTATGAGCAGCTCGGAAAAGAGGGCATCCGGAAAGCCAATGCAAAGGCTGTTTTGAAATCTGGTGTTGACCTGCCGGAACTGATTCACGCACAAGGCTTTACCAGCATTGAAAAGTTCCTGAAAGATTCTGCAAAGCTCTCCGCTGCTACTTATCGGAATGCTGTCAAAGGGCAAAGAATTACTGCTGAAAGTGCGGGAAAACTAGCATCAGCTTTGCGACTGGATATAAAAACGCTGTTCACACTGGAAACAGATAACCGTCCGCTTTCTGCAAAAACCATCCGGGAGCATCACGTTCTGATTCATATGATTCTGCATCAGGCAGAACAGGAGCTGTTAATTCCGTATAATCCGGCTGACAAAGCAAAGTCCCCGAAACTTATCAAATCCAAAGCCAATTACTTTGAACAGGAAGAAGTCACGGCGATTTTACAGGCATCTGAACAAGAGCCGTTGAAATGGAAAACACTTCTGCATCTGATGCTTGTGACAGGTGGCAGACGTGGCGAAGTCTTAGGCTTGACATGGGATTGTGTAGATTTTACATTTCATAGAATTTATATTGAAAAATGCGTTTACTATGAAGCGAAAACGGGTATTTACATAGACAAACCGAAAACAGAAAGCTCTGTACGCTGGATAAAACTGCCTGACGAAACCATGCAGCTCCTGCAACAGTATCATGACGAATATTACAAACCATTGCAGGAAAGCTCCGGCAGTCAATGGCAGGGCAAAGGATTTCTGTTTGTCGTAGATAGTGGAAACAATATCGGACGTGTGATGCATCCTGACAGTGTGACGGACTATTGCAACCGGTTTTCAGAAAAATACGGCTTACGGCATATCAATCCCCATGCGTTCCGACATACATCAGCAAGCCTTCTGTACTTCGCCGGAGTGGACAGCATTACTATCTCTGCACACTTAGGACACGCCAAAGTCAGCACAACGACTGATATTTATTCCCATGTAATTTCAGAAGCACAGAGTCGTGTTGCTAGTGCAATGGGTGAAATCATTCTGACAACCAGAAAGCCAATAAACTCCATGCCAGAACATACACCCAAAACTAAAACCGGATAAAAAATAAGAGAGTAAGGAGCTGTTTTCCCTACTCTCTTTTTTATCTTCCAGTCACTTTTCATAGCTTTTTATCTGCTTAGTGCCTTAATAGTGCCCTCAATCAGGAAAAAATAAAGAAATAACCGTTTTAGACTTCTCTAAAACGGCTATTTTGTGTGTCTATTTGTATTGAAATAGATAACTGACCAACGTCGTTATTATAACATCATTTCAGGACTTTGTCAACCATTTTTTTGAAAATTTTCAAGAAAATTTACGATATTCATGAATGAGCTTGCGGAGTTCTTTCTCCTCCATGCTGATATAATCTTTCGCAAGCTGTTCGGCTTCTGACGGAGAATCTCCCAGAAGTTCATACCCGATTGCGGCAGTGAAAGCATCCACGATCACAGATTTTTCCGGTACATCAAAAATTTCAATCAAAAAGCCGGGACATGCTACTTTTTCTCCGTCCGGAGCTGTCCTCAGAATTGTTCCAGGTTTGATTTCAATATAGAATCCCTTATACTGCATAGATATTCCCTCATGTCAGATCCATCTGAAAATCATCTGTTTCAATTAAGTTGTTTTGAAATTCTGCTGCACGTTCCACAGCAGCGTTTAAATATTCCAGATTCAGGTGATTTTCACGGTATCCCTGTGCAATGGTACAATAATAATGAATATTCGGAGCGGCAATCTGTCCGCCATTCATGACATAAGCCATGCCGGAGACTTTATGCCTATCCAGCTCGATTTCATAAGTTTCTTTTCTGTACAGATTCGGGAATCCCTCATATCTGTCCAGATTTCTTTCATCCTGCGGTGAAATCTGCCAGAGCAGAACAGGTACTGCTACACCTTTCTTCGGCACAATTGTAGCCACGCCCCTGAACTCCAGTTCATAATCCTGTAGCATTGCCGTTCCAATTGGCTTGGAATTGGGACAGCGATATTTCATCTGTTCCAGATTCAAGTTGCTCCCATAAGCAATATATAATTTCATTGTGATTTCCTCGCTTTCTTCCTATTTTTTTACATTGCCAGCCCTATGACTTCAGATTCTTCTTCCGCTTCATCCTGTGTCAAATCTTCCCCAGAATCGCTCATAGTGCCGTCTGTATTTTCAGTGGGTACTACTGCGGATTCATCGTTACGGTGCGGTACAGCGGTTTGTGCCTGCTCACGGGCGGCGATTCGTTTCTGTTTTAGTCGTTCACGCTGTGCTATCGCATCTTCTGGATGCCGCCATGCAATATTACCCTCCAGGTGTTTCAGCAAGTGAGAACGGCAGTTCTTGAATTCATCACCAATCAGTCCTAAATTCAGCATCCAGACTCTGAAGGAATACCGCATGTTATCGCTGTGACTGACATGGGGAGAACAGTATTTTTTTGTCATTGCAGCATTGTTGATCGCAAGAGCCAGCACAATCTGCGCTCTGACTTCTCCTGCATGGAGTGAAGCATTGCAGCATCGGATTTCATAATGTCCATGCTGAAAGAAACTGTGCAGATTCAAAGCCCGGTAACGGGAATTTGAATAATGTGAATATTGCTGGTCAGTGTCGCCTTTGTACCAGAGTTTCTTGATTTCTTCCATTGTTTTTGGCTTACTCTGATTCAGCTTTTTTACAAATTCGGGATCACACTTATGACAGTAATCCTCTCTTGCAGAAGATACCTGAAGGGCATCCCATAAAAAATCTTCTTTGCTGGAAAAGATATTCACTAAATTCCGGATTTGCTGTGGCGTGAAGTCATCTGCTGAGATATGAATATGTGTTCCGCACATGTACTCCGGTCCGCATCGTCCATGTTCTTTCCGGAGTGTCCGGATAACTTCCTGCAGCAATGGAATATCTTCATAGCCAAGAACAGGTGAGTTCAGTTCTACACTGTACGACCTGCTCACATGTTCACCAGAAGCATCTACACAACGGATACTGCTGTCAGATACAAAGTCCCAGTTCCTGTCTTTTTTATCCTGTACAGAATATTTATCATAACTGCCCCCCACATGTACCGGCTCGCTCCCAAACAATTTCCCGACTGCCTTTGCCGCCTGACATCTCGTCAGTCCGGTCATCTCAATTTCAATTCCGAAATTTCTATTTTTAATTCCCTCAAAATTTCCGGACATTTCACACCTCCCTGACAAAAACGGCTCACATCTGCAAGCCGTTTTTATGTGATATAACTATTTTTCTAACGCTACACAGATTTCATAACCGCCTTTGAAAATCACCTGAATGTGATTTTGATCGACAACCCGGACACATTCCAGCAATTTCCGTACCAGCA
>CAMWWG010000133.1 GCA_947177935.1 uncultured Ruminococcus sp.
AACAATGGATCATGCAGACGGATGCAGGAGAGCGTCCGGACGTTTTGCATCTGCATTTTGAAATGCAGGACAATCCGATCATGACGCCGGAGAAAATTGCGAAGACGACAACGCTGTACTCTGGTGTTTTCTATGACAGATATATTAAAGGCTTGTGGGTGCTTGCCGAAGGTCTGGTTTATGGCACAGTCTTTAACAAGAATCGCCATATCATAAAAAATTATGATACGAAAAATGCGATAGAGTATGATATATCAATCGACTATGGCACGCTGAATCCCTGTTCTATGGGCTTGTGGGCAGTCGAGAAAGATAAGGCTGTTAGAATCAAAGAATATTACTATGACGGACGTACCAGGGGCGTACAGAAGACCGACGAGGAATATTATCAGGCACTTGAAAAGCTCGCTGATGGCTATCAGATTCAGCATGTGATCATTGATCCATCCGCCGCAAGTTTCATTACGACGATAAAACGACACGGAAAATTCAGCGTTCGGCAGGCACGAAATGATGTCTTGAACGGCATCAGAACAACAATGAATTTCCTGGAACGTGACAAACTGTTTTTCTGCGATTGTTGCAGGGACAGTATCCGGGAATTTGGCTTATATCGTTGGGACGAAAAATCAGAAAAAGATACCGTTATCAAGGAAAACGACCACGCTATGGACGATATTCGCTATTTTTGTTATACCGTCCTGCGACGGATTTTCTAGGAAAGGAGTGAGGACATATCAATTTTTTCAGTCTGATTGCATCCGCAGTCAACCGATTTTTCAATAAAAATCAACAGAAATCTGCCATTTCGCAGGAAATGCAGACCCAATGCGAAATTTGGCACAATGTCTACATGAATCAAGGAATCTGGCTGAAAAACAATGAAATCACTTCGTTAAGACTTCCAGCGGCAATCACGTCTGAATTATCCCGGCTTGTTTTCTCGGAAAGTGAAATTACTACGGAAACACGGTCATATCAGGCTATTATGGATGATTTTATTGACCGGTTGCAGGATGAATTTGAAATTGCTCTAGCGTTCGGCGGCATGATGTGCAAGCCGTATCTCTCGCATGGAAAAATTTCAATTGATCTGATCCGTGCGGATTGTTTCCTGCCAGTAGCCTTTGTTGAAAATGTGATGACATCCGCCGTATTTGTCAGCAAGAAAACCGTCGGAAATGTCTATTTTACGTTGCTGGAATATCATGACTTCAATGCTGAAATCCAAACGCATACCATAAAAAATAAGGTTTGCAAAAGTCTGAATCCAGATTATATTGGCATGGAATGTGGATTTGATGAAGTACCGGAATGGGCTGGGATTGTGCCTGAAATCACATTCCAGAATATCGAAAAACCCTTGTTTGCGTATTTCCGTGTTCCCTGTACGAATGATATTGACCTGGATTCGCCGCTTGGCGTTTCAGTCTATGCCCGTGCTGTGGATCTGATCCGGCAGGCAGACGAGCAGTGGGCAAGAATCGAGTGGGAATACGAATCAAAAGAAACTGCCCTGGATGTTGGTATGGACATGTTAAAAAATGACAGACTGCCGAAACGGGAAAAGCGTATTTATCGGCAGTATGACGTGGATAATCTGGACGGCAATTTCTATAATATTTTTTCGCCGGATATCCGGGATTCTGCACAGTTCAACTATTTTAACCGGATTTTACAGCGGATTGAATTTAATTGCGGTCTGGCATACGGTACGCTGTCTGATCCGCAAGTTGTGGAAAAAACCGCTGAGGAAATCAAAACGTCAAAACAGCGTTCCTACACGCAGGTATCAGCGATTCAAAAAAATCTGGAATCTATGATACAGAATTTATTCTATGCAGTTTCCGTCTATGCGAAAATCGGCGGTATTACGTCGGAAAATGCAAAAATTACTTGCACATGGGGCGACAACGTTCTGGAAGATACCGACAAGGAATTTCAGCGCAGATTACAGCTCGTGACTTCCGGAAATCTGAAACCTGAAAAAATGATTGCCTGGTATTTCGGATGCTCCGAAGAAGAAGCAGTATCCTATCTGCCGGAGCAGTCCAACGACGGCGGTCTGTTTGATGGAGCTGTATGATGCGTGACTATGAACCGGATGTCAGTCAGATCCTGGCACTGTATCAGCAACTGGAAGATGATATTATTTCTTCCATGACAAAGCGAATGCTGAAAATGGGCAAAGTGTCGGAATTTACAAAGTACGAAGCCGAGATCCTGCAAACAGCCGGCTTGCTATTTGAAGATGTTATGGAGCTGATCGCACAGCGGACGGACGCTACAAAGCAACACGTCAAGGTATTATTCGAGGACGCAGGTGTACAGACAGTTTCCATTGATAACCAGATTCATAAGCAAAACGGCATTCTTCCGGTGGACATCCGGCAGGATGCTTCTTTGTTGCAGATCCTGGAAGCCGGCTACAAGAAAACGCTCGGTATGATGAAGAATCTTGTCAGCACAACGGCGAATCTTGCTCAGACAGCGTTTATTTCCGCTTGTGACCGGGCATACATGCAGGTCAGCTCCGGGGCATTCAGCTATCAGCAGGCAATCCGGCAGGCTGTGAAAAGTTTTGGCGATACCGGAGCAATGGTGCAATATCCGTCCGGACACCGGGACAGGATGGACGTTGCTGTGCGTCGTGCGGTTCTGACGGGTGTCGGGCAGACTTCTGCAAGTGTGGCACTCCAACATGCCAAAAATTCAGATTGTAAGTTCATGGAGCTGACAGCCCATTCCGGTGCTCGCCCGGATCATGCCGCATGGCAGGGACAGCTTGTCAGCCTGGACGGCAAGAACGTCGGCAAGATCATTGACGGCTTGCGTGTGTTCTCTCTGGATCAGATCGGCTACGGCACGGGTGCGGGATTCAAGGGTTGGAATTGCCGGCACAACTGGCATCCTTACTATGTGGGCTTGTCAACGCCAAACTATACGCCGGAACAGCTCCAGGCACTGGACGCAAAGAATATCGAATACAATGGCAAATTCTATACAGAATATGAAATCTCGCAAATGCAGAGAGCCGCAGAACGCAAGGTAAGAGCCTTAAAGCGTCAGGTTATTGCGTCCCAGACGGCTTTGGAGAATGCGCCGGATGATCTGACAAGAGCCGAGTTGCAGACGGATTACACGCAGAATGCCGTCAAACTCAAAAAAGCACGGAAAGCGTTGCAGGAGTTCTGCAAGCAGACCGGACGGCGTAACGATACATTCCGGACACAGGTTGAGGGATTCGGGCGCAGTCAGGCACAAAAGGCTATGTGGGCAAACAAAAAAGACAAGATACTTAGTAGCAATAGTTATTTTTATAATAAATTTTTTGGAGAAGGATTTAAGGAAATAGTTGACAACGCTGAAAAATCTGTTATAATAGAACTAGGGGAAGTTAAAAAGTATGGAGATGAACACGCTAAACAAATAAAAGGTTATCTTGCAAATGCACCGGAACTCATTCAAAAAGTGTGGAATCTTTGTGCATCTGATTTCCATAATCTAGGTGTGCATTCTAAAAGGATAACGGGTTATGCTTCTGGAAAAATAAATGGTGTCTATCTTGACATTGAAGAAGCATCTTATGGTTCTAGTATTTTAGTGCCTTATGAAAGTGTTTTTCATGAATATGGGCATCACATAGACTATATTTTGAACATGAGATATGGAAATGGAGATAAATATACAGCATTTTCAGAAGTTTATAAAAATGGTGCTTTAGGCAAAAAAGTGAAAGAAGAAGTTCAAAAAACTCTGTCTGCTTTTGAAAAAAAGCTGATTGATTCTGGAAAATACACTTCTGACACTATACCTTCAAGAGAAAAAATTGAAAAAATGTTCTGTGATGAAATGATAAAAAAGTTTGAAAGTGAAGGCATTACAAATATATTGCCTACTGCAAACATAGCCGATAGTTTTGAATCTGGATTGGAATTTG
>CAMWWG010000134.1 GCA_947177935.1 uncultured Ruminococcus sp.
GGAATACCCCAAAGCATTTGCTGCGTCCACACCACAGAACAGCACCTTGCCGTCTGCCGTAGGAGTGTCCATTTCAGACACCCCCTTTTTGATCCGGAATTTCCGGAACACTCTTTTGTCATTCTCGCCGCTTTGACATGAAACTGTAACAAGTTATAGTTTGTTTTCTTGATTCATTTCTGATAGGCTGATAGTTGATTTAACTGTACGTTTTTCGTGCTTTTAGAATTTTAACTAGGTCGGAAATTCCGACATAGTTTTTTGCAACCGTCAATTTGTCGGTTGCAAACAAACCCTATAGAGAAATTTTTAAATGTCAAGTTTTGACAAGTTGCAAAGCCTGAATTTTATGAATGTCAACATTTGTAAACTTGATAAGTCTTTAATTAATTTTAACCAGTCCTTTCATTACCGGAGCTGTTTTCTTCTTACCAATAGTCAGCTCTTTGCCGTCATCTTCCTTTTCCTGTATTTCCCCTGTTTCTTCAAAATAATTAAACATAGGGAAGTATTTATATCCGATCTTCTTGCCTGTCGCTCCGTTCCGGTTCTTCAATATGACAAGCTCAATCTCTCTCGGATTCTTCGCTTTCTCTTTGGTTGCATCAAAATCCTTTGTCCCTGCACCGTGCAATTGTAAGCCGATCAGAACGTCTGAGCTGTACTCAATCGCTCCGGACTCCTTGAAGCTTACCATGCTTACAGGTGCGCTATAATTATCACGGTTGAAACTGGAAACGGCTATAACAGGGATTTTGAAATCTCTGGAAATACGTTTCAGCTCCAGAACGGCTTTGTCTGTGTTCTGCTTGTCGGTAGATCTGGGATCGGCAGGAGCTAATATCTGTAAATAGTCGATCAGAACGACAGGTTTTCTTCCTGTAATAGAAATATGCTTGTCAACAATTTCCCTAATCTGTTTTACTCCTATGTCACCGATCCCCTCATGAATGAAGATATTTTCTGCATACTTCCCATAGCGGGCAATCGACCGCTGTATCAGCTCTTTTTCGGTCTTGGAATACTTCGCATATCGTGACCCGGTTGTAATCCCTCGTGATGTCTTAGCGTCCTGGATCTTACCACCGTTTTGAATTACGTCCAGGAACGTCAAACGGGATATGCTTTTTGCCATCAGCTCCGTTCTTGCCATTTCCAAAGAGAATATTAATATTTCTTGTCCACTCTCTGCTATCTGGTCGCACATCTGCGTGACAAATGTTGTTTTGCCTAAGGAGCTGATCGCACCGGCAATATATAAACCCTCGTATAATCCGCCGTCAAGTATTGTATCAAACGTCTTGAAGCCTGTGGGAATGTACGGAGTGTTTGCATTTTCAGCAATGCCATTGACGAACTCTTGCAGATGGTTTGCGGCAGAAGTTTTCAAATATTCTTCTTCCAGAACCAAGTGTTCGGCTTCTTCTGGATCTTGTTCAATTTCTTCCACTTTATCGGAAAACAAATCTCTGTTAGCTGTCAGAGCCTCGTTAGCATCCTTGTACGGCTTTGCAATGTCTATCTCGTAATAAACTACCCCTAATTTTTGCAAGCCCTCTGTGAGTCTCTCAGCGGCTTCTATGCCTGCCTTGTCATTATCCAGTGAAATAATCAAGGGCTGTGTCGGTCTACGCTGTTCCAGAAGCTCCAGAAGTTTCTTGGTGTTGGACGTACTGCCCAAAGCGATTGCTTCCCCGCCGGCATCAATGATCGACAGTGCATCTATTTCGCCCTCAACAACGAATACAGGCTTGTTGGCGGTCTGTAAAGCATTGATATTGAATATCTGGACAGCTCCGACTTTGCTTTTGCTATATTTCTTCTGTGCGTCCGTCAGATTGTCCCTTGTGTCTCTTGCCAGGTAGCTGTGCTTGCTTGTTGGTATAATCAGACGTGGGCTTGTGGGAACGGTTGGCGGTGCTTTCGGGTGTCTCCAATGCTCCGCATATCCAATTTTGAAACGATTCAGGGTGTCAATGCTGATTCCTCTGTGATAGTTCGTCTTGTTTATGTTCTGATTCGCCTGTAAAAAGAAATTCGTGTAATCAATCTCCGGAGCTGTTTCAGCCCTCTGTACGCCCTCTGACGGCTTGCCTAACTTTAGTGGTGTAGTTTTATGAAAATTCCCTTGAAACGTCTCTACGGGCTTGCTAGATCCCTTAAAATTGATTCTGGAGTCATCAACAGGAATTTCATAGTATTCATATGCCGTTCTGAATGCTTCCGCATTGTCCGAAGTCTCTGTGTGCAGTTTCCACAGCTCCAGTACGTCCGCATATAGATCACAGCAGAAGCATTTCCAGTGCCTGTGCTTTGCCGTGCCGGACGTATCAAGTGCGATTCCGTCCCCATCTTTGCCCTTGCCGTTCCCACAGCTCGGACACACATACGTCGGATGACCGTTTACTTTCCGCTTTGCCATTTCCAGGAACTCCGGCTCTCTGGTCAGCAGTTCTTCTCTTGCTTCTTCTCTGTTCATCAAAAACAGCTCCTTTCAATTTTCCCAAATCCTGTAAAGTAAGAATCTGGATTTCTTCGGCGGTTGCCTTTTCTGTTATTTTAGCCCGTCCAGCCCACAAAGTCAAGGGCTGGGCGTGGCTGTTATATATCTTATATATCTTATAGAAATTTTTACCCCTTTTTTTCCTTTTATATGGACGTTTTTTAATACCCCCCGTAACCAAATGTCGCTAGTAAAGTAACCAAATGTCGCTAGTAAAGTAACCAAATGTCGCTAGTTAAAAATATGTTCTTGATAAAGATTCATACTTCTATAATTAATAAGATCAGTGACCGGGTATCTGACCCGTGAAAGCTTGACAAATAAATGATAATATGGTATAATAAAAATTTTAATGTTTCACTTGGAACATTGCAAAAAGGGGGTAGCCGAAAAATCGGCAGACTTTTCAAAAATGAAACGAACAAAGAGCGAACAAAGAGAAAATGTGAACAAGCCGTACACGGAAAAGAACAGCTCCTCTCCCTTTACAGGAAGAATGGAGCTGTTGCCTGATCGGTTATAAGATTATAATAATGCCGTCCTGCTGTTCCTGGTAGCCTGCAATCATGCCTGTTTCCTGATAGTGATCTAACAGCTTTCTGAATTTGTCGACTGCTCTGCTACGTTTCATTTTTGTATTAATCCAACAGCTTTCATAGATTGTTGCATACAGCATTTTATTATTATATGGCTTCTTCTTTTCTTTGTCCCGTCTCATCCGTGCTATTCTGGATCTAAAATAATCATCAAGCAGAATGTTATCGTCTGTCATGGAGAACGGCAAGGCATACTGTTCCGGCGTGTATCTCGTGATCTGCTTTCGCTGTCTGGCAAGTGCGAATAACGGCAATTCATCTTTCAGGAAGTGTAAGCAGTATTCTACTGACTTCCCATTGATTTCTACGTTCTCAACACTTTCCGCCGGAAACAGATAGAATGATCCTTTTTTGAATCTGGGATAGTTGTATTTTTCGGATTCTTCGTCGTTATCAATTGTCAGCCTTGTACGTGCCATGCCCTCACAGGCTTCTATAATTTTCTTGATCTGGTGCGGGGCGGGTCGACCCTTGCCACCCATCTGCTTATAAATCTGGGTTGCGGAAATATAGTTATTCCCGGCTTCCTGCAACGCTCCAGAAGCAACATAAACACGCTTCTCGAATGGTGTCAATTGCTTAAATGTAAGGTTTCCGATTTTCTCCAGTTCCTCGAAGTCAAGTGTAATGATTGTATTGAGATTGTCGTTGCTTCCTGATTTCTCGACAGGCATGGAGTAGTTACCTTGTTCAAGATACCTGAAAAGAACTTGGCTCACCTTGTCCAGTGGGAATGGAACGGCTTCCGGCTTATTGGCAGAAACAGAGATTTTTTTATTGTCAGCTTTATGTTTTTCTTTCGCCTTTTGTATTAATATAGTTACATCTTCCAAATATTT
>CAMWWG010000135.1 GCA_947177935.1 uncultured Ruminococcus sp.
ATATGAATGAGATTACCTGCAAAGCCTGCAAGGGTGCAAGACTGAAACCGGAAGTATTATCCGTCACAGTGGGTGATTTGAATATCTATGAACTGACAGAACTGCCCGTGATAAAAGCGATTGCGTTTTTTGAACAGTTACAGACAGAATTAACAGAGCATGAAAAATTTATTGCCGAAAAAATTATCAAAGAAATCTGCAACAGATTAAAATTTTTATCGCATGTCGCACTGGAATATCTGACGCTTGCCAGATCTTCGGGGACGCTTTCCGGCGGTGAAAGTCAGAGAATCCGGCTTGCAACGCAGATCGGCTCCAGTCTGATGGGTGTGCTGTATATCTTGGACGAGCCAAGCATCGGATTGCACCAGCGTGACAATGATATGCTGATTGCTACTATGAAGCATTTAAGAGATCTCGGCAATACGCTGATTGTTGTTGAACATGATGATGATACCATTATGGCAGCAGATTATGTCATTGATATTGGCGTTGGTGCAGGTATGAATGGTGGTGAAGTCATCTTTGCAGGAAAGCCGGAGAAATTATTGCACTGCAAGAAATCTCTCACAGGACAATATCTCAGCGGCAGAAAAACGATTCCGATTCCAGAGAATCGCCGTGTCGGAAATGGGAATACACTTCGGATCATCGGTGCGAAAGAGCATAATCTGAAAAATCTGACAGTAGATTTTCATCTGGGAAAATTAATCTGTGTGACTGGTGTGTCCGGTTCCGGGAAGTCTTCTCTTGTGAATGAAATTTTATATAAGCATCTGGCAATGAAACTCAACCGAGCCAGAATCAAAGGCGGAGATTGCCGGAAAATCGAGGGGACGGAATTTCTCGACAAAGTGATCTGCATTGACCAGTCACCAATCGGACGGACGCCGAGATCCAATCCGGCGACTTATACAGGGGTGTTCACGGACATCCGGAATTTATTTGCACAGACAAACGATGCCAAAGCGCACGGTTACACGGCGGCAAGATTTTCGTTTAATGTCAAGGGCGGACGCTGTGAAGCCTGTGAGGGCGACGGCATTCTCAAAATTGAAATGCACTTCCTGCCGGATGTCTATGTGCCTTGTGAAGTCTGCAAGGGAAAGCGTTATAATCGTGAAACGCTTGAAGTGAATTACAAGGGAAAATCAATTTATGATGTCCTGGAAATGACAGTTGATGAGGGTGTTGTGTTTTTTGCGCATATTCCTAAAATTGCAAAGAAATTAAAAACTTTGCAGGAGGTGGGATTAGGTTATATCAAAATCGGACAGCCTGCAACAACACTTTCCGGAGGGGAAGCCCAGAGAGTTAAGCTTTCTACGGAGCTGTCCCGGAAAGCCACTGGCAGAACGATGTATATCCTGGATGAACCGACAACCGGACTGCACACAGCGGATGTCCATAAGCTGACAGATGTCCTGCAAAAACTTGTGAATGCGGGGAATACCGTTGTTGTGATTGAGCATAATATGCACGTGATTAAAATCTGCGATGAAATTATTGATCTTGGACCAGAGGGCGGCGACGGCGGCGGCAGGATTGTTGCACAGGGGACACCAGAAGAAATCATCCGGATACCGGAATCTTATACAGGAAAATATCTCAAAGAATATCTCAGACAGGCTCCGGAACAGGGGGGATTGTCATGTTGAGAAAACTGATTCGGATTCTGTTCAACAGGAATACAGTGTTTATTCTTATGATGCTGGTGCAAGTTGCATTCCTGGTTGTGACAATCCTGTTTCTGAGTCAGAATTACTGGACAGTCTATCTGGGATTAATAATACTGAATATTATTCTGGTTGTCTATATTTCGAACACTTCGGAGAATCCGGATTATAAACTTCCATGGATGATTGCAATGCTTGTGTTTCCTTTGTTTGCAGGGCTGGCTTATTTACTTGTCAAGACAGATACCGGGCATAGAGTATTCAAAAAAAATTATGCCCGCCGTGTCCGTGAAACAAGAAAATATTTGCCGCAGGATGCACATGTCGCTGAACAGATCCGGGAACTTGACACAGAACATGCCAATTTGTCCAGGTATTTGATGCAGTATGGCGGTTATCCGGTATACCGGAATTATCAGTCTGAGTATTTTCCCATTGGTGAAGAAATGTTTGAAGTCATGAAACGGGAAATCAAAAAAGCAAAATATTATGTTTTCTTGGAATTTTTTATTATTGATCATGGCACAATGTGGGATGAACTTCTGGAATTGCTCAAAGAAAAAGCGGCTGAGGGTGTTGATATTCGGCTGATGTATGACGGTTTCGGTACGGAATTTATCATGCCCATGCGTTATTTTGCGGATCTGGAAAAATTCAAGATTCATTGCAGAGTGTTCAATCATTTCAAGCCGTTTCTGAGTTCTTCTCAGAATAACCGGGATCACAGAAAAATTTTAGTGATCGACGGACATACGGCGTTCACAGGTGGTATTAATATTGCTGATGAGTATGTCAATCGTAAAGTCCGGTTTGGTCATTGGAAAGACGGCGGCATGATGTGCCGTGGTGAGGCTGCCTGGAGTTTTGTTATCATGTTCCTGCAATTATGGAATCTGGAGGAAACAGATAAGGGAGAACTGGAACGCTATAAGCCAAAAGAGGCGTTTCCTGGTAATTATGACGGATTCATACAACCTTACGGTGATTCGCCGACAGATGGCGAGAATGTCGGTAAATCCGTGTATCTGGATATTATTAATAATGCACAGAGTTATGTTTATATCATGACACCGTATCTGATTCTGGATCATGAACTGATTACAGCGTTGGGACTGGCAGCTAAAAAGGGAGTAGATGTCAGAATCCTGACGCCGCATATTCCCGACAAATGGTATGTATATAGTATTGCATGGGGGTATTATCAGGAATTGTTGGAACAGCATGTCCGTATTTTTGAGTATGAACCCGGCTTTGTACATGCAAAGAATTTCAGTGCGGATGATAAAATCGGGGTTGTCGGGACAATTAATCTGGATTACCGGAGTCTGTATCTGCATTTTGAATGCGCCGCCGTAGTCTATCATAGTAAAATGATCCGGGACATTCGTAAGGATTTTGAATTTTCTCTGAAGAAAAGCATTGAAATTTCCCTGGAAGACTGCAAAAAACGTTCTCTCGGGAAACGCATTGTCAGCGGCATTCTCCGGATCTTTGCGCCGTTATTATAAAATATTATTAAGTAATATTAAAATATCATACTATCAATAAAAAATTATAATGAAGGAGTTTTTGAAATCATGAGTGAAAATCAGAAAGAACAGGAAATTCAGGAATCTTTGGAATGTACGCATGATTGCAGTACATGTGGCAGTGCCTGTACATCACGCAATGCACCGCAGAGCCTGTTGGAAACGCCCAATCAACTGAGCAGAATCGGCAAAGTGATCGCTGTTGTCAGCGGCAAGGGCGGTGTTGGCAAATCCCTGGTTTCTTCCATGCTTGCAGTGGGTGTTCAGAGAGCCGGAAAACATGCTGCTATCCTGGATGCTGATATTACAGGTCCGTCCATCCCGAAAGCATTCGGTATCAAAGGCAAAGTTCTTGGCAATGAATTGGGAATGCTCCCGGCAAGATCCAAAATGGGAACAGATATTATGTCCGTGAATTTAATGCTTGAACATGACACAGATCCGGTTGTTTGGAGGGGACCTGTGATTGCAGGTGTAGTCAAACAGTTCTGGACGGATGTCATCTGGGACGATGTGGATTATATGTTTGTGGATATGCCGCCCGGAACAGGTGACGTGCCGTTGACTGTCTTCCAGAGCATCCCTGTGGATGGAATTGTGATTGTTACTTCACCACAGGATCTTGTTTCCATGATTGTTCAGAAAGCTGTGAAAATGGCAAATATGATGCATATTCCGGTTCTCGGTATCGTTGAAAATATGAGTTATGCAGTCTGTCCGGA
>CAMWWG010000136.1 GCA_947177935.1 uncultured Ruminococcus sp.
CAGAAATACACTGTTATTTCCGCAGAAATGCAGAAAATAAAATGATTCTCACGGCAGCAGATCTGCAATTCCGTGATGATTCAGAGCAGAATGCAGATCTGATTCCTGCTGAGGAATAAACCGGATGACGGCAAAAATTCTGCACAACGCCGTGATCTGGAAATTTAGAATTATTTAGAAATATTTCTGAATAATTTCAATCAAGTGCAGGGAAATGAGGAATTTTTATGTCAAAAAAAGTAGCAGTCATCATGGGCAGTGACAGTGATTTTCCGGTTGTGAAAGCCGCCGTGGAAAAGCTGAAAGCATTTGGTATTCCCTATGAAGTTCATGTCATGTCTGCACATCGTACACCAGATGCCGCTGCGGATTTTTCCAAGAATGCCGTGACAAATGGTTTTGGCGTGATCATCGCCGCAGCCGGAAAGGCAGCACACCTGGGCGGTGTTCTTGCCGCACATACCATCCTGCCTGTGATCGGGATTCCTGTGAAATCGGACGCACTCGACGGCATGGATGCACTGTTATCTACGGTTCAGATGCCTCCCGGCATTCCCGTTGCGACTGTTGGTATTAACAGTGCCGCAAATGCTGGGATTCTTGCCGTGCAGATGCTTGCGCTTTCTGATCCGGCTTTGGCAGAGGCTTTGCAGAACATGAAACAGGACATGGCGGACGGCGTTGCGAAAAAAGACGCAGTCATGCAGGAACTTGTGAAAAATTTATAAAACTTTAATTTTTATAAATTTTTCAATTCAATTATTTTATTCTGGAGGTTTTTTGAAATGGAAAATATCGTAAAAGGTCAGCAGCTCTATGAGGGCAAGGCAAAGAAGGTATTCGCAACCAATGATCCGGATCTGGTGATTGTAGATTACAAGGACGATGCCACCGCATTCAATGGCGAGAAGAAAGGCACGATCACAGGTAAAGGTGTGATCAACAACAAAATGACAAATTACATGTTTAAGCTTCTTGCAGAATCCGGCATCCCCACACATCTTGTGGAAGAAATCTCCGACCGGGAAACCATCGTGAAGAAAGTAGAAATCCTACCCCTGGAAGTGATCGTCCGCAACGTTGCCGCAGGCAGCTTTTCCAAAAAACTCGGTGTTCCGGAGGGGACAGTCCTGAAACAGCCAACACTGGAATTCAGTTATAAGAACGATGATCTCGGCGACCCCTTTATCAATGATTATTATGCACTTGCACTTGGTCTTGCCACACAGGAAGAAATTAACAAAGTTTCTGAATACGCATTCAAAGTCAACGCCTTCATGCTGGATTTCTTCAAGAAATTAAATATTGATCTGATTGACTTCAAAATCGAATTCGGTCGTTTCCACAATGAAATCTTGCTTGCAGACGAAATTTCTCCGGACACCTGCCGTTTCTGGGACAGCACAACGCATGAAAAGCTCGACAAAGACCGTTTCCGCAGAGACATGGGCGGCGTGGAAGAAGCGTATCAGGAAATCATGAAACGACTCATGGGTGAAGCATAATGGGCGGATTCTTTGGTGCAGCTTCCGAGAATGACTGTATTACAGATGTCTTTTTCGGAACGGATTATCATTCCCACCTCGGCACAAGACGAGGGGGAATGACGGCTTACAGTCCGGATCTGGGATTTCAGAGAAGTATTCACAGCATTGAAAATTCTCCGTTCCGGACAAAATTTGAGCATGATGTAATCTCCATGAAAGGAAAACTCTGCATTGGCTGTATCAGCGATACAGACCCGCAGCCGATTTTGATGCGCTCCAAGCTGGGATTATATGCTGTCTGCAGTATTGGTGTGATTCAGAATGCGAAAGAATTAGCAGAAGAATTGCTGGAAAACGGCTGTTCAAGCTTTGAAGCCATGAGCAGCGGCAACATCAATTCCGGAGATTTGATCGGCGCATTGATTTCTCGGAAAGAGAATTTCATGGATGGGATTCGTTATGCACAGGAAAAGATTACTGGCACAATGTCGCTCCTGATTCTGACAACAGACGGAATTATTGCGGCGAGAGACAAATCCGGTCGCCTGCCGATTGTGATCGGCAAACGGGACGACGGCTATTGCGTGTCTCTGGAATCGTTTGCATTCCAGAAACTGGGCTACTCTATAGAGAAAGAATTAAAAGCCGGTGAAATTGTCAAATTAACTGCAAAGGGCTGTGAAACACTGTTTGCCGGAACAGGAGATTTAAAAATCTGTTCATTTATGTGGACATATTATGGTTATCCAAATGCTGTCTATGAGGGTGTCACCGTAGAGACCATGAGGACGAGAAACGGCGAAATCATGGCGGAGAATGATATCAAAGCCGGACGGCTTCCGGATGTGGATTATATCTGCGGTGTGCCGGATTCCGGTACGCCTCATGCGATCGGTTATGCGAACAAAAGCGGTATTCCATTTGCAAGACCATTTATCAAATATACTCCCACATGGCCGAGAAGTTTCATGCCGACCAGTCAGACGCTCCGGAATCAGGTTGCCAAGATGAAATTAATTCCCGTGCATGAATTAATTGAGGGCAAAAAATTATTATTTGTCGATGACAGTATCGTCCGGGGGACGCAGATGCGGGAAACCGTCGAATTCCTCTATGAAAACGGCGCAAAGGAAGTCCACATGCGTTCTGCCTGTCCGCCGATTATGTACGGCTGTAAATATCTGAATTTTTCAAGAAGTACTTCCGAGATGGAGCTGATTGCCCGGCAGGTGATTGATTCGCTGGAAGGCACAGAAGGTATGAATTATCTGGAAGAATACAGCAATTCTGAGACAGAACGTGGCAGAAAGCTCCGGGATGAGATCTGCCGTCGTCTGAAATTAACATCTCTGGAATTTCAGTCATTGCCCGGTACAGTCCGTGCGATCGGCAAGCCGGAATGTGAGCTATGTACCTATTGCTGGAACGGAAAGGAATGATTTGATTTTGCACAGAACAGGCATTCATGAAGAATGCGGCGTATTCGGCGTATTTTCAAAGCATACAACACAGATTGCAAATCTGACGTATGCCGGATTGTTTGCATTACAGCACAGAGGACAGGAAAGCTGTGGCATCGTGGTGAATGACAAGGGTGTTTTTGCACATCATAAAGATACAGGACTTGTTCAGGAAGTATTCACGCAGTCTGTGATGGATTCTCTTGGAGAGGGAAATATTTCTATTGGACATGTGCGTTATTCGACAACAGGCGGTAACAACCGGGTAAATGCACAGCCGCTGGTTGTCCGGCATGTCAAAGGGCCATTGGCAATTGCCCATAACGGAAATTTAGTCAATGCGCACATGCTCCGGGAACGTTATGAACTCAAAGGCGCAATTTTTCAGTCTACGAACGATACGGAAGTCATTTCTTATTGTCTGACAGAACATAGATTAAGAAAAGATTCGATTGAAAGAGCTGTAGAACATGCCATGTATGATTTACAGGGGGCGTATTCTCTAGTGATTATGTCAGCACAGAAATTAATTGCTGCAAGAGATCCGAACGGATTCCGTCCGCTTGTGATGGGGAGTTTCCCGGATGGCAGTGTAATTTTTGCTTCGGAAACCTGTGCATTGGATGCCGTCGGTGCAGAATTTGAAAGAGATCTTCTGCCAGGAGAAATTATCGTCGTTGAACCGGATGGCATCCGGTCTATCCGGACACATTGCGGCAGAAAATCTGCAATGTGTGTATTCGAGTATGTTTATTTCGCAAGACCGGATTCTGTTCTGGAGGGATGCAGTGTCCACAAAGCAAGGCTCCGTGCCGGAGAATTGCTCTGGCAGGAACATCCTGTTCATGCAGATGTTGTGATTGGTGTCCCGGACAGCGGTCTGGATGCGGCGTTAGGATTTTCCCATGCATCCGGGATTCCCTACGGCGTGGGATTTGTCAAAAATCGCTATATCGGCAGGACGTTCATCCAGCC
>CAMWWG010000137.1 GCA_947177935.1 uncultured Ruminococcus sp.
AGTATACTCATACCACTAAAAACACAATATGTCAAGTATTTCCTGAAAAAATAACATAATTTTAAAATATTATTAAAATTTAGCATAAAAATATAAATAGAGATTTTTTAATTTTTTTCTGACTCATGCCGGAGCTGTCCGCACGCCGCCTGAATATCACTGCCGAGCGTCCGGCGGATTGTTGCATGAATCCCCAGATTCTCAAGATATCCCATGAATTTCTCTGCGGACTGCCGTGTTGCATGATAATTTCTTTCCTGCACGCTGTTGACCGGAATCAGATTCACATGTGCCTGTTGATGCTTTAATAATTCTGCAAGCGCCTTGGCATCAGCGAAAGCATTATTTTCCTGTTCCATGACGGCATATTCATAAGTGACACGCCGTCCGGTTTTTCTGAAATAATACTGACAGGCGTCCATGAGTTCTTTTAAGGGATAACGACGATTGACGGGCATAATCCGACTACGCCGGACATCCGTCGCCTGATGTAGCGATACGGCAAGCGTCAGTCCGGTTCTAAGATCTGCAAGTTCCCGGATTCTGGGAACGATTCCGCAAGTAGAAATTGTCACATGCCGCAGACTCATCTGTCTGCCGCCGGGATCGGAGAGCAATCCCAGAAATTTCATGACATTGTCAAAGTTATCCAGCGGCTCGCCGATTCCCATCAGGACAATTCCGGAAACGGAAACACCGGCATCCCTTTCCGTTTCGTCAATCTGGAGCAACATCTCAGAAGCTGTCAGATTCCGGACATATCCGGCAATGGTAGATGCACAGAACTGACATCCCATTTTGCAGCCGACCTGCGTGGAAATGCACAATCTCCAGCCATGCTGATACTTCATCAGGACTGTTTCAATATGCTGTCCGTCCGCAAGCTGATACAGATACTTGACAGTTTCATCCAACCGGGAACTTAACTTCCGGGCAATTGTAAATTTCGGAATCACAAAATCGGATTCTAATTTTGTTCTTAGAACTGCCGGAAGATTCGTCATCTGTGAGAATTCCCGAACTTTTCGGACATGTAGCCATTCATAAATCTGTTTTGCTCGGTAACCGGGTTCATTGATCTGTTTCACAGCATTCTGAAGTTCCGAAAATGTCATCGCTAAAATATCCTGCATCTGTTCACATCACGTCTTTCTTTTTTCATATTTTATGCTTTTTTATGCAGTTTTGCGATAAAAAATCCTTCACAATCCGCATACTGCGCCGAGAGAACAGCACAACCGTCCGAAATTCCTAATTTTTCCAGTGGCAATAATTCAAAATCCGGATGAGATGCCAGAAATTTCCGGATGACGTTCTGATTTTCCTGTTCCAGAATCGTACAAGTGGAATAGACCAGAATTCCGCCCGGCTTCAGATACCGGGACGAATTTTCTAAAATTTTCAATTGCAATTCCGGAAGTTCTCGGACACTTTCCAGGGATTTATATTTAATCTCCGGCCTTCTGCGGATCACGCCGAATCCGGAACACGGCACATCACAAAGAATTCTGTCCGCCATTGGCAGATCATGATTATATTCTGTTGCATTTTTCACATCTGTATGCACACAGGTTAATTTTAATCGTTCTGCGCCATCCCGGATTAATTTCACCCGGTGCGGATGCAAGTCAAACGCATAGATTTTTCCATGATTCTGCATATATTGCGCAATTGTGAATGTTTTACCGCCGGGAGCGGCGCACATATCAAAAATGATTTCGCCGGGTTTCGCATCCAGAACCTGACAGCACAACTGTGAGGAAAGACCCTGCACATGAAACAACCCATCCTGGAACGCCGCTGTATGCCGGAGATCCTGTGCATGAATCCGGAACGCATTTTTTAATAAATTATTATTAATATTTATCAATTCCGGCTGGAGTTCCTGAAAACTTTGCAACTGTTCCGGCGTAGTTTCCAGTAAAGAATTTTTCCGGATTGTACACGGCGGAGGGAGCAGACTGTTTTCCAGAAAGCATTCTGTGAATGTAATTCCGTGTTCCTCCAGGATTTTTTCTAATAATTCCCTCGGAACGGAATACCGGATCTGCATGTCTTTCCGGGGATCTCCTGAGGATGGGACTTCTTTTTCTGCCCGCTGGAATTTTCGCAATACAGCATTGATAAAGCCGGATGCGCTTTTCTTCCGGAAATATCCGGCAAGTTTCACACTTTCGTGAATTGCAGCACGATCCGGGATTTTATCACAGTATTTCATCTGATAAAATCCCAGATAGAGAATATATCTCACAGGCGCATCCAATTTTTCCGGATTTTTCTGGCTGTACACTTTTGTCAGATATTCCAGTGTAATCTTGCGTTCCACCACGCCATAGAACAACTGCGTACAGAACGCCTTTTCCTGTGCCGGGAGTTCAGACCGTTCCAGTTCCTGATCGAGCGCAAAATTAGAATAACTCTGTTCTGCTGACATCCGCATCAGCAATTTCACTGCCGTGGCTCTTGCATTCCCCATAAAGCAGTTATTCTCCTAATTTTTGTCCTTTTTTGAGTTTCTTGCCACGCATAAACTGCTCTACAGGCATTCTCTTACTGCCCTCAAGCTGTACTTCTGTGAATTGCAATGCTGTCTGTTCCCCACATTGCACTACGAATTTTTCAGGATTAATTACTGTACCACATGCAGCATCTTTTTGCGTATCTTCACAGACCACAGCACGGATCACTTTCAATCGCTTTCCGTCCAGTTTTGTAAATCCTGTCAGACCGCAAATAATTCTATGCAGCTCCTGTGCGGATTTTTCAAAATCCAGTGCAGACATTTCCTTACGGATCATAGACGCATAACAGGACTGTGTATCATCCTGCTTTTCCGGTGTCAAAGATCCCTGTTCCATGCCGTCCAGTGCAGGGAGAATCAGTTCTGCACCAAGAGCCGCAAGACGGTCATGGAGTTCTTCTGCAATCTCATTTTCCTGGATTGCAATGCTTTTTTTCAGGAGCATGTCGCCTGTGTCGAGTCCCTCTGCCATCTGCATAATCGTTACACCTGTTTCTGTTTCGCCATTCAGAAGACAGTGCTGAATTGGTGCAGCACCTCTGTATTTCGGCAACAGCGACGCATGAATATTCAGACAGCCATATTTCGGGAGTTCCAGAATTTCTTTCGGCAGGATCTGTCCATATGCGGCAACCACAATACAGTCCGGATTTAATTTTTTCAGATATTCCAATGCTCTTTCTGCATCTTCGCCCTTTCTTAGAGAATTTGGCTGACAAATACTGATACCATATTCAAGCGCTTTTTTCTTAACCGGAGAAAACTGCAATTTCATTTTGCGCCCATTGGGTTTGTCAGGTTGTGTAAAAACAGCCTTGACTTCATGCTTTGTTGCCAGTACTTCCAGACAAGGCACAGCAAATGCAGGTGTCCCCATGAATACAATTTCCATACTAAAAAATTACGCCTCCTCTGTAAGTTCTACAAATTCGTCAACGAGATCAAGAAATAATTTTCCGTCAAGATGATCAATCTCATGACAAGCCGCCCGGCAGCCGAGTTCTTCTAATTTAATCTCGAAAAATTCGCCGTTCCGGTTCTGGGCACGGACAGTACATCTACTAGGACGGACAACATAGCCCCATTGATCCGGACAAGACAAACAGCCTTCTATATCACGCTGTTTTCCGCTTTTCTTGATGATTTCCGGATTAATCAGTTCAATCAGACCGTCACCGGGATCAATGACAGCAACTCTTTTGCGGATGCCGACCTGCGATGCGGCAAGTCCTACGCCCTGTGCCTTGTAGAGCGTTTCGCTCATATCATCAAGCAACTGCCAGAGTTTTTCATCAAATTTTTCCACAGTTTTGCATTTCAACCGCAAAATCGGATCTTCTTTTGTGACAATTTTTCTGATTGCCATATCATTACTCACTTTCTTTCTCTA
>CAMWWG010000138.1 GCA_947177935.1 uncultured Ruminococcus sp.
TTAAAATCTAAATTCCGGAATAAAAATTATAAATTGCAATTTTAAGGAGAAAATGCTATGATTACAGTCACAAATATGAGCCTTTCGTTCGGAAGTTCCGTCTTGTTCAAGGACGTAAATCTCAAATTCACCGGTGGCAACTGCTACGGCGTGATCGGCGCAAACGGAGCAGGCAAATCCACTTTTCTGAAAATTCTTTGCGGTGATTTAGAACCCACAACCGGCGAAGTTACCGTTGACAAGGGACTCCGGCTGAGTATTCTCAAACAAGATCACTTTGCATATGATCAATATTCTGTTTTGGATACAATCCTGATGGGCAACGCCCGGCTTTATGAAATTATGCAGCAAAAAGACGCACTCTATGCAAAAGAAGATTTTTCAGAAGAAGACGGCGTGCTAGCCTCTGAACTTGAGGGAGAATTTGCAGAACTCAACGGATGGGAAGCAGAATCCGACGCTTCTAAATTATTACAGGGATTAGGACTTTCCGAAGATTTATTATATACACAGATGCAGGGGCTGTCCGGCAATGAAAAAGTAAAAATTCTGCTGGCACAGGCACTGTTTGGAAATCCTGATATTATCCTGTTGGATGAACCGACGAACCATCTGGACATTGAGGCAATTCGCTGGCTGGAGGATTTCCTCAGCGAATACTTCGGCACTGTCATTGTTGTTTCACATGACAGACACTTTCTGAATAATGTCTGCACGCATATCGTGGATATTGATTATACCAGAATCAAGCTCTATGTGGGCAACTATGCGTTCTGGTACGAATCCAGTCAGATGATGCAGAGACTACAGAAACAGCAGAACAAGAAGACCGAAGAAAAAATCAAAGAGTTAAAATCTTTCATTGAAAGATTTTCAGCGAACAAATCCAAATCCGGACAGGCAACGGCAAGACGCAAGCTCCTCGAAAAGCTCACAGTTGAGGAAATGCCTGCATCCAGCCGGCGCTATCCGTACATTGGTTTTGATGCCGACCGTGAAATCGGCAAAGACGTGCTCCAGGTAAAGGACATCAGTAAGACCGTTGACGGTGTGCAGCTCCTGAATCACGTTTCTTTCACCGTAAGCAGAACGGATAAGATTGCTTTTGTTGGTGAGAGTGAACAAGCAATTACAATGCTGATGAAGATTCTCATGGAAGAAGAACAACCCGACGAGGGCAGCTTCAAGTGGGGAATTTCCACATCAGTTTCTTATTTCCCAGTTGACCATTCCGGATATTTTGACAATTGTCCGTTAAACCTGATAGAGTGGATGCAGCAGTTTGCAGTGAAAGACCAGACGGAGACCTATTTGCGAGGGTTTCTAGGCAGAATGTTATTTTCAGGGGACGACGTTTACAAGTCCGTCCAGGTGCTGTCTGGCGGTGAAAAAGTTCGATGTATGTTTTCACGCATGATGCTGTATGGCTCAAACGTGTTATTACTGGACAAACCGACCAATCATCTGGACTTGGAAAGTATCACGGCAGTCAATAACGGACTTTCGGCGTTCAAAGGTGTTGTACTGTTTTCGTCTCATGATCATGAGATGTTGCAGACAGTAGCCAATCGAGTCATCGAGATCACGCCGGAGGGCTGTCTTGACAGGGCGGGTACATACGACGAATATCTGGACTGGAAAAAAACCAGATAATTATTGAAAAAAATCATTTTATTTTATTCCCTTTCTGGCGTAGCTAACCAGGGAGGGGACTTTTTTTCTGTATCCTGTATATTATACCACACTAAAACTGAAAAATCAAGTGGGCATTTTCATTTTTTCTTTAAAAAATTATAATTCATGAAAATTAATTGAAAAAATCGCATGAAATATGTTATACTTATTTATACTACTTTTGAGGAGTGATGACATGCTTGGAGAACAAATCAAAAAATTAAGAACACAGAAAAAACTAACCCAGCAACAACTAGCGGATTATCTGCACATTTCTCCCAGTGCTGTCGGCATGTGGGAAAAAAATTACAATGAACCAGATGTAAAAAGATTAGAAGAATTAGCGGACTTCTTTGGCGTGACTGTTGATTATCTCCTTGGCAGAGAAACGACCACTCCTATAAAAGAAAAAACAATTGAAGATACCATCCAAAAATTAGAAGAAGTCACCGAACAACTGAAGCATATATTCAGAGACCAACAATAAAGTATAAAATTCGACCAGATTTTTATGACTGACTTTAATTGTGAATTGTGAAATTTTCACATAATATGATATAATATCATGGGAGGTGGTAACATGTTTGGAGAACGAATAAAAAAATTACGTTATTCAAAAAATATGAATCAAACAGAACTTGCAAAATATCTGAATGTTGCCTCCAGTACCGTAAGCATGTGGGAACTCGAATATAATGAACCAGATATTAAAACGCTCATCCAATTAGCTGACCTTTTCGGTGTAACAGTCGATTATTTACTTGGTCGAGAATCTTATAACACAACAGAACAGCAGGCAATCCAGAATTTAATCACAGCGTCAGAAATAATTACAGAAAATCTAAAATTACTGCTCAAGGAAAAACAAGACTGATCAGAATTTTTTACAATTACAGCAAAGGAGTGATTCACTTGCTTGACAAACAACTAAGAAAACTACGCCATCAGAAAAAACTAACGCAACAGCAAGTAGCAGATTGTTTACATGTTTCAACTAGCACTTATGGTTTGTGGGAGCAAGGAAGAAATGAGCCGGATATAGAAACTCTAAAAAAATTAGCAGATTTTTTTGATGTCACAATTGATTATCTTGTCGGCAGAGAAACAACCTCATCCACACAGCAGAAAATTATCCAAGAAACAGCCGAAACATTAAAAAAATTGTCCGAAAATTTAGAAAAATTTTTCCCGGAGGAATAGTATGTTCATACATCAGATAAAAAAATTACGTATGAAAAAAGGATTGAAACAGAAAGAACTAGCTGATTATTTACATGTTTCGGTTAGCACTGTCGGAATGTGGGAACAGGGCAGAAATGAACCTGATGTAAAAAGACTGGAAGAATTAGCCGATTTCTTTGAGGTCACTGTCGATTATCTTCTCGGCAGAGAAACTACAATTCCCACACAGCAAAAGACAATTGAAGATACCATCCAAAAATTAGAAGAAGTCACCGAACAGCTAAAACACATATTCAGAGATCAACAGTGAAACATAAAACTGACCGGAATTTTTTACGATCCGGTCAGTTTTTTTACGATGCTTTTGATTTCGATGCCTTGGATGTTTTGGATGCTTTCGGAATCCCGTATTTGTTATAATACAATCCGAATGCAACACCACAGAGCCCCCCCAGTATGTGCGTTAATTGCGAGATACTGTCTTTTGTCGTCACACCGGTGACAACTTCCTGCCCGACGTAAATCACAACAACAAGAATCAGCGTCAGCGGAATTTTCCCGGCATTCACAGACGTGCACGAACACAGCACAATCATCATGAATGCGATCCCGCTTGCGCCTAGCAGTCCAAGATCCGTTGTGAGAAGATTTGCCACTCCCCCGACAAATGCCGTGATTGCCATCATTCCGACAAGCCGTTTGCTCCCATATTTTTCCTCTAACATCGGACCAATCAGCGTAATCAGAAAAAAATTATTCATGTAATGGGTAATATCCTTATGTCCGAATACATAACTCATCATTCTGACGTACATCATCGGATCAGAAACGCTTGTCCGGTAGCATGTGAACAGCGTCATAGTAGAATGATTCTCAGTCGCATAGCCGAATAATAAAATCACAAACGAAATCGCCGCATACCAGATAATCACAGGGGAATTGACCTCAATTTTCGGCAGTTTCATAGAATTAATAAATGAAAATAAATTATACTAATTCTATTTTAGAATAGCCAAAGCTGTTCACAATGGCATCCACCTTAG
>CAMWWG010000139.1 GCA_947177935.1 uncultured Ruminococcus sp.
AAATTATGCCGCATATCCGTATCAAAATGCTTAAGGGCAGAACCGAAGAACAGAAACGGCTTGCCGCTGAGAAATTAGCACAGGCGTTAATAGAATCAATCGGCTGTTCGCCGTCACATGTTTCTGTTTCCGTAGAAGACTTCACCCCGGAGGAATGGCAGGAACAGTATAAAATTGAAATTACAGAAAATCAGGAAAATTTAGTCATCAAGCCTGATTACCAGCCGGAGGATGTGTTATAAATTATGAAGATCGTATTGGCGTCTGGTTCACCCAGAAGACAGGAATTGTTAAAATTTGTCACGGATGATTTTGAATTATGTCGGTTGTCTGTAGATGAAACGCTCCCTCAGGGGATGCCCGTGGAAGTAGCGGCAATGTTCCTGGCGGACAAAAAAGCGAAAGCCGGAGCGGAGCTGTTTCCGGATCAGATTGTAATCGGCTGTGATACAGTTGTGATTCTGGATGATGAAATCATGGGTAAGCCGAAAGACCGGGATGACGCATTTTCTATGCTCCGGAAACTTTCCGGGGAAACACATATTGTTATGACGGGTGTGGCGTTATATTACGGGACAAAATCAAGCGTATTTACAGCAGAGACACAAGTGACATTCTATGAATTATCTGATGAAGAAATTAATGCCTATCTGGATACCGGAGAACCGTTCGACAAAGCCGGCGCTTACGGGATTCAAGGCAAAGGCGCACTGCTTGTGCGCCATATCGAGGGAGATTATTTCAATGTTGTGGGTCTGCCGATTGCGGCGTTATCCAGAAATTTAAAACAATTTGAAAATGCCGTGAAAAAGCCGAGAGTTTTCTTTCACAGACCGACAGCGAAAAAATTTCCGGAAAATAATTGACTTTCCGGGAAAAATCTGTTATACTGATAGAGATAGAATTTTTAAAATCTGGAGATGATGGTTTATCATGGAATGGAAAGGATTAAATGACCTGCGTGAGCAGTATTTATCTTTTTTTGAAAGCAAAAATCACACAAGAATGGCAAGTGCATCGCTGATTCCGCAGGGCGACAAGAGTTTATTGCTGATTAATTCCGGCATGGCGCCTTTGAAAAAATTCTTCCTGGGACAGGCAGTACCCCCGAATGTTCGTGTCACAACATGCCAGAAGTGCATTCGTACGCCGGATATTGAGAATGTCGGCAAGACGGCACGGCACGGCACATATTTTGAAATGCTGGGAAATTTCTCATTCGGCGATTATTTCAAATGGGAAGCCATTCAGTGGGCATGGGAATTTTTCACGGAAGTCCTGAAAATGCCGAAAGAATTATTACATTGTTCTGTATTTGAGAATGACGACGAGGCATATACTATCTGGACGCAGGAAATCGGCGTGGAAGAATCTCATATGGTACGCATGGGCAGAGAAGATAATTTCTGGGAACACGGCACAGGTCCTTGCGGACCATGTTCAGAGATTTATTTTGACCGTGGTGCAGAAAAAGGCTGTGGCAGACCGGATTGCCATGTTGGTTGTGAGTGTGACCGTTATGTCGAAGTCTGGAATCTGGTATTCAGTCAGTTTGACAGTGACGGCAACGGAAATTATACCGAAATGGAACACAAGAACATTGATACCGGTATGGGACTGGAACGGCTTGCCTGCGTGATGCAGGGCGTGGACAACTTATTTGAAGTTGATACTGTTCAGAATATCATGCAACATATTTCTAGGATTGCCAATGTGAAATATCATGAGAATCACGACACAGATGTATCACTCCGTGTGATAACAGATCATATCCGGTCTACGACGTTCATGATCGGCGATGGCGTTCAGCCGTCCAATGAGGGCAGGGGCTATGTCCTGAGAAGATTGTTAAGACGTGCCGCACGGCATGGCAGAATGATTGGTATCAAAGGGACATTCCTGCATGAAGTCTGTGATACCGTAATTGATGAGAACAAATGCGCCTATCCGGAACTGGAAGAAAAAAGAAATTATATCAAAAAAATTATCCAGGTTGAAGAAGAAGCATTTGCCAAGACCATCGACAAAGGCATGGAGCTGTTGACGGAGATCATGGAACAGTCTGACAGCAAAATCCTGTCCGGTGAAGATGTCTTCAAATTAAGTGATACTTACGGATTCCCGTTTGATCTGACTGTGGAAATTGCCGCTGAGAAAAATTTCACAGTGGATGAAGACGGCTACAGAGCGCTTGTCAAAAAACAGCGTGATACAGCCAAAGCCGACCATGCGGCAAAAGCAAGTTCCTCCTGGGCAGATAACAGTCTGAAACTGGATCTGCCGAAAACAGCATTCAAAGGCTATCAGGAGAACGAAATTCCGGTGAAGATTCTGGCAATTTTGAAAGACCAGGCAATGACGGATTCTGTGACCGAACAGGAGAAAGCAGTACTTGTACTGGATCAGACGGTATTGTATGCAGAGAGTGGCGGACAAGCGTCCGATCATGGCAAAATCTTCCAGGGAGATGATGCTATTTTCCGTGTGGAATCTGTTTCAAAAGATGAGGACGGGCATTATTTGCATGTTGGTTACATGAAAAAGGGAACTTTGCATGTAAATGATCTGGCAACAGCAAAATACTGCACGAAATTCCGTAATTGCGTTATGAGAAATCATACAGCGGCGCACTTGTTGCAGGCGGCGCTTCGGGAAGTGCTCGGCGATCATGTTCACCAGGCAGGGCAGCTTGTCAATGATAAGGCTTGCAGATTTGACTTTTCACATTTCAGTGCATTGACAAGTGAAGAAATCCGGAAAGTAGAAAGTCTAGTGAATACCTGGATTCTGAATGCAATCTCGGTGGATGTCCGTGAAATGCCGATTGAAGAAGCCCGGAAACTTGGCGCAATGGCATTATTCGGCGAAAAATACGGCGATGTTGTCCGGGTTGTCAGTGCGGGGGAAGTATCTGTAGAATTCTGCGGCGGTACGCATGTTGCAAATACGGCAAATATCGGCTTGTTCCGGATTGTGTCAGAAAGTTCCGTTGCATCCGGTGTCCGCAGAATTGAAGCAGTCACAGGCGAAGGCATACTGGAATTACTGAATCAGTTGCAGAATACGCTTCAGGAGAGTGCAAAAGCATTAAAAATTAATCATTATGCAGAATTGCCGGCAAGATGTACCGCATTGACGGCACAATTAAAAGAATCTGAAAAAACGATAGATTCCCTGCGTCAGAAAATGGCAGGAAGTGCGATTGATGCTATTTTAAAACAGGCAAAGCCCTGCAGTCAAGTGCAGATTGTTTCTGCAAAGATTGAGAATGCCGGTGCGGACATGCTTCGGAACATGGGCGATCAGATCCGGAATAAAGCCGTAGAAACTGGATTGATTGCTGTACTGGCAGGTGTAAACGGCGATAAGAATCAGTTATATTGTGTCTGTACAAAACAAGCTGTCGCAAAGGGTGCACATGCCGGGAAGATCGTTCAGAAATTGGCTGCCATTACTGGCGGTAAAGGCGGCGGACGTCCGGATCAGGCAATGGCAGGTATCGGCAAGCCGGAACTGCTTGACACAGCATTTGCCGCACTGGAACAGACTGTTTCAGAATTAATAAAATAATTCCAGAAAGGATTTTAGTATGACAAATCAGAATCCGGACTGTCTCTTCTGCAAGATCATTGCAGGAGAGATCCCGTCCAAAAAGATTTATGAAAATGACGCAGTCTATGCGTTTGCAGATATTCAGCCGATTGCACCGGTGCATTATCTGTTTGTCCCGAAAACGCATATCTGCTGTGCAAAGAAGATCAATACGGAGAATTCCCAGTCCGTTGCGAAAATCTTTGAGGCAATCGCCGAAGTGGCGGAGAAAGAAAACATTGACAGTTACCGTGTTATCAACAATTGCGGAGAAGATGCCGGACAGAGCGTGAT
>CAMWWG010000140.1 GCA_947177935.1 uncultured Ruminococcus sp.
TTGCTTCCGGTGTGATCTGTCTGCCGTTAACGATCGAATATATTATTTATTTTGCTGCTTTATTTGTGGAAATGATGAGCGGCTACCTGGATGACGCTTCTGAAACCCCCTGGGGAGAACTCAAGAAAGGCTTGATTGATCTGGTCGTTTCTGCCGGCGTTTCGTTCACGGTCTATTATTTTCACGGCGGAACGGTTTTGCTGCCAATCCTGGGACTGGAGCTGACAATTCCTGCACCGGTCTATATCATCCTGGGAATTATTCTGATCTGGGCAAGTATTAATGTCACGAATTGCGCCGACGGCGTAGACGGTCTGTGTGCAAGTTTATCAATTGTGACACTGACAAGCGTGTTTTTCTTGATGCAGTTTGTAGGGACTTTTTTTCCGGAATCCGGTTCAATTTCTATGTTTGTCTGGATTGCCATTTTTATGCTGATTGCGTATCTTTGGTTTAACTGTTCTCCGAGCAGTATTCTGATGGGTGACGCTGGGTCAAGATCCATCGGCTTATTAATTGCCGTTGCATTCATGCTCACCGGAATGCCGTTTTTATTTATTCCGTGTGCATTGGTGCTGATTCTGGACGGCGGTCTGGGATTGGTAAAGCTGACAATCCTGAGAGTGACAAAATCAAAAACATTTATGAAGAATCTGCGGACGCCTCTGCATGATCATGCAAGAAAAAATAAAAACTGGAGTGATACGCAAGTTGTCACCCGGTTTGTGCTGATCCAGAGCTTACTTTGTATCGCAATTGTTCTGCTTGTGGCGAACTGGATTGGACCAGCATATATTAATTAATCTGAAATTTCGTTGATCTGATCCACAATGTCCCGGAAGATAGGAGCAGCAGCAGTGTTGCCATAACCGCCGTCTTCTACCAGGACAGTAACCGCATATTCCGGTTCATCAATCGGGAAATAGCCTGTAATCCAGGCATGACAGAGTTCCTGTCCGTCTTCATCATAACGCCCGGTCTGCGCCGTGGAAGTTTTCGCTGCTGCAAAAACCGTTTCCGGGATGGCATTAGAATTGGGATTTTCATTAATTGCGGCAACCATCATATCCCGTAGATAATAAGCGGTGTTGCGTTTGATTGCCCTGGCGTACATGGGAGAACGCTCGTTTTCTATCAGATAATCAAAATTTAAATTATTTGTATGATTTGTATTAACTATGCCCCTGACAAGCCTTGCAAGGGGCATGTTTCCGTTATTAGCAATACCGCATGTCATCTGCGTCACCTGCAAAGGTGTTGCTGTTAATAATCCCTGCCCAAAACAGAAATTCGCCATTTCCGCCGGCAGTGAAAGATCTTTGATCTGAGGGAGCGTTCCGCTAGATGAAATAATGCTCCGGGACAGGACAATCTGTCTGCCAAATCCGAAATCTTGTGCTGTTTCACGCATCAAAACCGGCTGTAATAACTGGCTTAGCTGTACAAAGTACGTATTGCAGGATTGCACCATGGCGTCTTTCATGGTTAATGCGCCGTGTCCGCTGAGATCATGACACCGGAAAATCTGTTCCCGGATTTGTGTGCTTCCCGTGCATTCTGCCGTAAAATTCTGCAAATTCTGTGTGTATGCCGCCGCACAGGTCATTAATTTAAAAATTGATCCCACGTTATAGGCATATAAACAGCGATTGATCAAGGGAGAATCCGGATTACTGAGGGCATCTCCGATCGCATCCGGCGCATAATCCGGAAAACTTGCCATTGCCAGGACATCTCCGGAATGGACATCCATCACGACAATTGCGCCTTTTTCGATTTCCTGTGCTTCGCAGATTTCCTGAATTCTCCGGTCAAGTGTTGTCACAACGCCGGGATTTTTATATTCCGCCGGAGATATGACGGCTTCCACGCCGGTGAGAACCTGCCGGACAGCATCGACCGTATAGGAAACACTGACGGAATCTTCTTCCTGCCGGAGAATTTCATCAAAATCAGATTCTAAACCTGTAATGCCGGCATGTTCCAGCGTGTAGCCGATGACATGCGGTGCAATGGAATTCTCAGAATATCGCACAGGGACTTCCAGGACAGTAATGTCCGGATCAGAAATTTCCGATGTATTGACTTCACAGCAGAATGGCGCAGAATCGGGATCTTGCAGAGCTTCCAGTACGGGTGTGATTTCCCGGATATGAGGGAGCAATGCGGCAATGGAATTCGGTGTGGGATTGACAAACGCATAATAACTGGAATCCTGATTGACAAGCGGCTGTAAATTTCTGTCATAGATTGTCCCCTCGACAGAACCGGCAGTTACCGTGAGCTGATTCTGGTGGGAGGCCGTCTGCAAATAGGCGCTGTTTTTCATATAGAAAGCGAGATTTGCCACCAGGACAGCATTCCCGACGATGAGAACCGCTCCCAGTGCTGTAATTCTTCTGGTATACATTGCAAAAATCCTCCTGCTACTGGTCATATTTCTGATAGTTCCAGTATGGGAGGATTTTGCTGTGATAATCATCCATATTTATTTTTAATTTTTTAACTTTTTCACATTCTTAAATTACTGCGGTTGACATCATGACCATACTGCTATCCGGAATCGTTTCCAGAATTTTCTGACACGTGGGAACACTTCCTGGACGATCTGTTCCAGGGAGCTGCCATGCCAGCAGACAATCAGTTCGCCTGTCTTTTTCTGATGCTGGAATGGTTCTGTTATGGATTGTTGATAATACCTAAAGTAGTCACTCTTTTCATATTCATCATATGGCATGTATCTGAGATAATCTTTTCGGAAAATCTGTGTCTCAGATGGATAATGATTCTTTTTCCGGAACAGAAACCGGATGACGTAATCCGGGAGCGAATTCCAGGACTGATGCCATTGGGAATGTTTCTGCAAAGCAATTTTTTTCGCTTTTTCAATATCCATGTCATCTCCCATTGGGATATAATACAGATGATGATCTTCCCCGTTGGTTCTCCTGTGGCTTTCAGGATTCAGAATGGTTTGTTTGAGGACGGACAGATACAAAGCAACGGAATCCCATCCATGCGCTTTTTCAGGATTGATTTTATCCGCCTGGTAGATCCAGTGATTGACATAATTTCCGTGACTGATGGTAATGACAGCAATATTCTGATAATCACCGATTCTCATAGGAATTCCTCCCGGTTTCTGAAATTTTATTTAAAATTTATGTTTCTAAGCTTCTAATAAGATAGTAAAAGGACCATCATTGCAGAGTTGTACCTGCATGTCTGCGCCAAATTCGCCGTGTTGCACGGATTTTACTTCCGGTTTCAGCAGGCTGATAAAATATTCATAGAGATGCTGTGCAAGATCCGGCTTTCCGGCATTGGTGAAGCCCGGTCTGTTCGATTTGCAGTCCGCATAGAGCGTGAATTGAGAAATTACCAGAATTTCACCGTCGACGTCTTTAATGGAAAGATTCGTCTTTCCGTCAGCATCGGCAAAAATCCGGAGCTTGATTAATTTTTTAGCTAATTTTTCAGCAGTCTGTTCTGTATCGTCTTTGCCGACGCCCAGCAACACAAGATAGCCGTGTCCGATTTGTCCGATCATCTGTTGGTCGACAGCAACGGACGCTTGTGTCACTCTCTGGATCACAAGTTTCATGAAAAAATCTCCCTTGTTATGATCATAAGTTATGATACTTCGTATTTAGTTGTCATTCACGAAAATTTTCAGTTTTATTATAACATGGTTTCCGAAAAAATGCAAGTACTTTTGCAAAAATTTCAAAAATTTAAAATTTCAGAAACAGAAAATAATTGGCATAGGGGCTTGCATTTCTATCAAAAATATAGTATAATAATTATATTATTTATTTTTTTAGTTTTTAGAAAGGATTGAAAATTATGCCG
>CAMWWG010000141.1 GCA_947177935.1 uncultured Ruminococcus sp.
CATAATTTTATCCCTGCTTCCTTTCTGAAAGCAGGGACTTTTTTGACAGGCTGAGGCAGGGCATTACGCCCTGCTTGTTTTGATTACTTCTGATTTTTGCGATAGCCTAAATAACTCTCTAAAATAATCACAGCGGCAACAGCATCCACCACGGCTTTGCGTTTCTTGCCCCTGGTGTCTGTCTGATTTAAATAATAATGCGCAGAAACTGTTGTACAACGTTCATCCCACAAAACAAACTCCAATCCCGTGAGATCATGCAGAATTTCAGCGAATTTCTGACATTTCTGTGCCCGCTCTCCAATTGTGTTATTCATATTTTTGGGATAACCGACCACAAGCAATTCTGCTTTTAATTCCTGCGCCTGTTGTGCGACTTTCTCCGCACAACGCAAAAAATTTTTTTCCTGGATCACACAAACCGGAGAGGCTAACAATTCAGATTTATCACAGATTGCAAGCCCCGTCCGGGAATCCCCGAAATCCACACCAAGAATTTTCATACCGGATCACCAGGGCTGTACTGTGCCGATCACATCACGCACTGCCGGGATTTGTTTCTCGTCCAGAAAATCATTGATTTCCCTAACAATCCGAACTGGTGCATACGGATCTGTAAAGACTGCCATGCCGACCTGAACAGCGGACGCTCCTGCCATCATGAGTTCAATTGCATCTTCTCCGGAATTGACGCCGCCCATACCGATCACAGGAATTTTCACCGCATTCGCCGTCTGCCACACCATCCGGACAGCCACCGGGAAAATTGCCGCACCGGACAAACCGCCTACATTATTACGCAGAACTGGTCTCCTGGAATGAATATCAATCCGCATTCCCAGAAGTGTATTAATCAGAGAGACTGCATCTGCGCCGGCGGATTCTACGGCTTTTGCAATTTCTGTAATACTGGTCACATTCGGGGATAATTTGACAACCAACGGCTTGCTTGTCGCTTTCCGGACGGCGGAAACAACTTGTTCCGCCATTGCACAGGATGTCCCGAATGCCGCACCGCCCTGTTTCACATTCGGACAAGAGATATTCAATTCAATCATATGAACTTGCGTAGAATCCAGCTTTTCAGCGACTTCCGCACATTCCTCCGGTGTAGAGCCTGCAATATTTGCTAAAATCACAGTATCTTTCGTTAATAAATACGGCAGTTACTGAGCAATAAAATGATCAATGCCGGGATTCTGTAAGCCGACAGAATTGAGCATCCCGGACGGTGTTTCCGCAATTCTCGGCGAGAGATTCCCCGTCCGTTTCTGTGCAGTTGTGCCTTTCGTGGCAATTCCACCCAGTTCTGAAAGATTATAAAATTCTTCATATTCTCTGCCGTAACCGAATACACCGGATGCCGGAATGATCGGATTTTTAAAATCAATTCCACAGAGATTCACAGATAAATCAGCCATTACCAGATAACCTCCTCCGCTTTGAATACAGGACCGTTCTTGCAGACATGCAGGAACTGGATTTCTTCTGTATCCGAATTTTTAATTTTGCACGCACATCCCAGACATGCACCAATCCCACATGCCATGCGTTCTTCCATAGAAATTTCACAATACGTATGATTTTTGATACACAGCTCCGCAACGGCTTTGAGCATCGGCTGAGAACCACAAGCAAAGACGGCATCCACGCCCTCTGCTAATAACTGTTCCAGCGGCGTTGTAACAAATTCCTGAATTGCACCGGCTGAACCGTCTTCCGTACAGCAAATTGTACTTGCGCCGTAATTTTCTAAATCTTCCTGCAAAATCACCTGCTGAAAGCTCCGGAAACCGGAAACCGCCGTTGCCTTTTCTCGGTAATATGCCGCAAGAGGCAGCATGGGTGGCACGCCGATTCCGCCGCCGACAAGCACAACATGTGATGCATCCGGCAACAATGTAAAGCCATGTCCCAACGGTGCAATCATATCCAGATAATCTCCCTGCCGGAGTTCGGCAAGCTTTCTTGTCCCCTCATGTTTAATCACAAATACAATTCGGAGTATACCGCTTTCCGGATCAATTCCGGCGATAGAGATAGGTCTGCGGAGTCCAAATCCAGGCGGCAGGATATGCACAAACTGCCCAGGCTGTGCAATTTTTGCGATCTCCGGACACAAGATCCAGAAACTATAGACTTCCTTGGCAAGTGCCTGTTTTTTAAGAATGGGAAATTTTCCTTGTAAATACTTCATAAGGCTTAAACAACCTCCTGTTTTTTATTTTTTAGCATAATAATCATATTTATTATACCATAGATCCCGGATTTTGTCAACATGCATATCAAAATAGCACCAAAACAAGAAATCTTAATTTTACTCCCGGAAACATTGTCCAAGCGTCTGAAAAAAATCCACCGGACAAATTCCATCCGGCAATCCGGAGACCTGACCGTCTCCGGTTTCGATAATTTTCCATGTGCTGTCTGCCAGTTCAGCGCAATCCAGCGTATAAAACGGACTGTCTAGTGCCTGGTAATCCTGGAGCAATTCCGTTGGGAATGCCTGTGCCTGTTCCGGCTGATGGGAATTTTTATAAATCCCAGCAATTTTGTGATTCACAACAAAAATCCGATATTCATTTTTGAAATTATCATAACGTTTCAGCTCCAGAAATTCCTTAATGCAGATACCGCCTGTATACAAGCCTGCACGATCCCGGTAAAATACTGTCATTGCCCGGTCAAATTCTTCCTGTGTCACGGAATCATCAAAAAAATCCGGGAATCCAGAACCTTTTGCGGATTTGACATAATCCTTGACCAGAAATTTTGAAAAATTCTTTTTGACCTGTGCAAGATTCACCGGCGTCCTCTCCGGATAGACCAGCATCCGGGCAGTATCTTTCTGGATTTCCGGATAAATCAGCGGAAACAAATGGAATTTCTGGTATGCCTCTGGCGAAGTCATCAGGCAAATATGCTGTTTGCGGAGTTCCTGATAAAACAATCTATACTGTTCTGGTTTCATCATCCATCCTCGGTAAATCGCCGGAACATCCTGCACAGGATGTTCATGATCTTTAAAGAGTACAAGTCGATTCTCAAAAAACCATTTTTCATAATCAAATACAATACAGCGATACATGCTAGATGCGGCATGATATTCCGCCTGCAAATCCGGATCAACCTGCCGGGGATGGAAATAATCCGACGAAAAAATCACATATTCCGGCACAGTTAATTTTTCTGGCATCATACAAAAAACCTTTGAATTATTATAATTTTTATAATAAAAGCCTCTGATTCCCTGAAATGCAGAACAGAGGCTTTTTGTATTTTTTAAATTTAAATTTTTGTAATGTCAATCAGTTCCACATCGTCAATCGTTCTTTCAGATAATAAAACATTGGCAAGCGCATTGGCTGTATCCACTGCTGTGAGGGAACAAATCGAACGTTCCACGGATTTCCGGCGCATCCGGACGCTGTCCCTTGCCGGCATTCTGCCTTTTGCGGACGTCGAAATCATATAATGAATTTTACCACTTTCGAGCAGATCCAGCGTATTCGGACTGCCCTCGGAAATTTTCCGGACGGTATTCGTCGCAATCATGTTGCGATTGAGATAACTTGCTGTGCCGCTTGTCGCATATAAATCAAAACCCATCCGGGAGAATTTGTCTGCAATCCGGATCATTTCTTTCTTTTCGCTGTTCCGGACGGAAATCAGCACACCGCCCTCCCGTTTGAGATCATACCCGGCGGCAACCAGACCTTTCAGGAGTGCATCCTCGAAATTTCTTCCGATTCCCAGGCATTCGCCTGTGGATTTCATTTCTGGTCCGAGCATGGTATCCACATCCTGCAATTTTTCAAAACTGAATACCGG
>CAMWWG010000142.1 GCA_947177935.1 uncultured Ruminococcus sp.
GCAGGAACAGCTTGACGCAGAATTGGAATGGCGGGACTGTGGAAATATTGGTACATACCTGGATCAGGAAGACTACAAGGAAAAAATGAAAAGATGGCGCACCATCCCGGACAAAGAGGCAATAGAGTTATTGGCTGAAACATTCGGATTTATGCCGGAAAAAACCAAGATCCGGCACAAGGCGGAGGAATTTGAAGAAAACAAATATGGACTGACACGGGTGAAAACAACATTCCTGCGAGATCCGATCTATCGTGATCCTGACCATAATTACATCCGTTTCGACTGCGCAGACAAGCAGTGGGAATTGATTGATGGCAAGCTGATTCAATATGATACCTAAAAGGGGGATACGATGGAAAATTACAGACACAGTGCAAAATCTTTCCGGGAAGAACTGAAGGCAAAAGGTGTATTCTATACCGCCCCGGAAATGGCGGAGTACATGAAGAAGTTACTCCCGGATGATGTCCAGGAGATTTATGACCCAACGTGTGGCAACGGTGGTCTGCTGAGCGCATTCAGCGACGATGTACAGAAATACGGGCAAGACATTGACGGCGAGCAAGTCAGAATTGCAGAAGAACGGCTACAGAATTTTCATGGTGTAACGGGTGACACGCTAGCCGCTCCGGCATTTCTGGACAGGAAATTTCAGTATATTATCGCCAATCCGCCGTTTTCCGTCAAGTGGAATCCGGTCGAAGACGAACGATTTTCCGATGCACCGGTACTGCCGCCGCCCGGAAAAGCAGATTATGCGTTCCTACTGCATATTCTGTATTTGCTTGCTGAGAACGGCAAAGCCGTTGTGATGAACTTCCCCGGTATTCTCTACCGGGGACAGCGTGAAGGGAAGATCAGGCAATGGCTCTGTGAGCAGAACTATATCGAGAAAGTCATTGCAATTCCTGGCAAGAAATTTGAAGATACCAAGATTGCGACATGTATTCTGATCCTGAACAGATCCAAGCAGACAACGGATATTATTTTCCGGGACGAAGAAAATCAGATAGAAAAGACTGTTAGTCTGGAAGAAGTCAAAGCGCAGGATTTCAATCTTTCTGTGAGCAGTTATCTCCATATTGAAACAGAAAAAGAAGAAATTGATATAAACACACTGAACAGTGATATTGAAAACAGCACACTTGCTCATCTCAGAGCAACGCTAGACATGATGCTGATGCTCAATCACACTATCGGGGATAAACGGAATTTTGCCGGATTTTTAACTGAAATTCTGAACATTGTCCATGAGACGACGGACAAGCTGAAAGTTTCCTGATGGTACAGGTTCAGCAACTATGGCATAGCTCCACGCTATGCCACTTACTAGAGCGTAGTTTAACGGTAAAATGCAGATTTCGGGGGACTTCTGCAGATGCGGGTTCAAATCCTGTCGCTCTAACCAAAAATTTTATGCTAGGAGGTGAAAGCATGACACGCAAGAAATATCAGTTGTATGATTTCTATGGTCTCTACGGTGCTGTGGCGGATTGCGACACATTGGAAGAAATCGAGGAAGCCCGTGCAGACTGGGAAGCTGAAACCGACGGCGAATGTGATCTGATCATTCGCCAGTGGGATGAAAATTTGCTGGGTTACAGACCGTTTTACGGTTCTGAAAATCCTGCTATAAAAAATTCCCCTTGCCTGACAGCAGTCAGGTAGGGGGAACTGAAAAAAATCCAATTTTATTTTAACACGAAGAGAGGAATTTGTCAAGTGGATTTTGAAAAATATTTTGATAAAAAATCAATTAAGGGCAGAGTGCAGTCATTTATTGCGGAAAAAACTGCCCAGACACTTTTGGCATTCTGCGAACAGGAACAGGAATTTGCACAGGCAATCGAACAGTCCGGGAAAAGTTTTCAGGATTGCCTTGATTACGTTATCAAAGGCATGGTAAAGATCGGAAATGATGGGAGTCTTTCGGATTTTGATACCTACAGCAGAGCCGCTGAATTTTACTTCCCAGGCGCAAAAGTCAGTTTCCAGATGCGCATTGATCTGATCGGCGATCATGCCGGAGATCCTGGCGAGGCAGATCCCAAGCCAAAGAAGATTACAGTCAGTTTCAATGCATCCAGGTATCTGGACTTCTGAGGGGTGACAACATGAAGAAAGAAGAAAAAGCGAAAATCCTGTTGCAGGATTTTCCGGAACTCACACAGCTGGAAATTGATGGCTGTCTGAAAAAGATGAAACATTTCATGATGTTCCGGCATGACCATCAGTCCTGTAAATGTGGCAACTGCGGCGAAACTATCACATTGACCGACAATCCGGAATATCTGCTTAACATCGAACACAAGAAAGATTCTGTATGCCCTGCTTGTCATCAGCCTGTCACAGCTATGTGTGACTGCTATTGTTATAGCGTTGAGGGCGAACGCAATGCCAATAATTTCGTGATTTTTCGGAAAGGTGAAAATCAGATATGCTATGCGTTCTGCATCAGAATCCGACTGCGATTAGAAAAAGATACAGATCTTCCGGCACAGGAACATTACAGGGTCACAGAAACACAGCGTTACGCATTTGACGGAAAATTCTGCTATCGCTACTGGAAACATCCGTCAGGCTGGTGCTATGCCAAAAACTATACAGAACCGACATGGGATCAAAACGGCATGGGTTATTGTCGTGACTTGCGTTATCAGGTTCTGGATTTCAGTCTGCTGAAAGATACCTGCCTGCAATACGCACAGTTGGATTGTCCGGATTTAACCAATTATCAGATGTTCCGGTACATCCAGTTTTATTGCAAGCACCCGAATATTGAATATCTGATCAAAATCGGCTGTGCAAAGATGGTCAGCGAATGGTTCGGATATGATCAAAGCTCTGTGCCGTACTGGATTGACTGGAAGCAGAATGACGTCCGCAAAATGCTTGGTCTGAATGCCTATGAACTCCGTGAAATCCGCAGACGAAATATTGCGGTGGATGTTTATCACATCGCAAAAGAAAACACGCCGTTTTTGTCAGAAACGGAACGTCTGGAGATGATTCCTATCATACAGGGTTGCTATGGCTATCTAAGTGTATTCAGTGATGACAGCAAAAAACGGAAAGTACTTAAATATCTCCGGAAACAGAATCAGCGTTATTCCGTGGAAAATCAGCATATTTTACTTTCGGATTACCGGGATTATCTGAGTGAATGCCGTGAATTACACTATGATTTGAACTCTCATGAAATCCGTTTTCCGAGATGTCTTGCAGATGCTCACAAGAGAACATCTTCCGCACTCTGGACACTCCGGGCAGAACAGGAAAGACAGGAACAGGCAAAACGTCTGAAACAAGCACAGAAACTGTTTGCACAACATCAGGAAGAACGGAAGAAATTGGCTTTTCAGTCCGGAAATCTGTTGATCCGGATTCCGGAATCTGTTGAAGAAATTGTGAAAGAGGGCGCAAGGCAGCATCATTGTGTTGCCGGTTATGCGGAACGTCACGCTAATTGCAAACTGCACATTCTGTTTATTCGCCAGAAAGATCATCCAGACAAGCCATTCTATACAATGGAAGTCAGCACGGACGGCAGTATCATGCAAGTCAGAGGTTACCGGAATCGTGATCCTACGCTAGAAGTTGCAAAACTTGTAGAGAAATACAGGAAATACCTGAAAACAGTTTTCAGAAAAAAACAATCAGCATGAAAGGAGAAATTTGAATGGAAGAAAACAAGCCGGAAGTCACCGTTTTGTCGGTGGAGTTGAGTCAGGCAGTGCAGGCAGATGCTATGATAGAGTCAGGCATGGAGCTGGCAGGTAAAGGAATCATCAAAATGAGCCAGGGCATAAA
>CAMWWG010000143.1 GCA_947177935.1 uncultured Ruminococcus sp.
AGATTTAAGAGAGCGAGTCGTAAAATATCGGCTCTCAGGAAATACAATAAAGGAAACATGTGAAGTATTCGGAGTAGGAAATTATGCAGTCAGCAAATGGGTAAAACAATACAAGGAAACAGGTGATTTGTCAAATAAACCTCTGAACAGAGGATGCAAGAAAATAGACCCTGAAAAACTGAAAGCATATATTGCAGAACACCCGGATGCCTATCAAAGGGAAATCGCTGAGGTATTTGAATGTAGTGCAGTAGCAATCGGAAAAGCAATGAAACGTCTTGGAATCACACGAAAAAAAAGACATTGTGTTACTGTGAACAAAAAGAAGAACCAGTAAAGGAATATCTGAACAAAATTGCAGACATTCCCAAAGAATGTATTGCCTATGTCGATGAAACGGGAATAGATTCGTATCTGTATCGTGAATACGGATATGCACCAAGAGGCGAAACTGTGTGCGGAAAAATTTTAGGGAGAAAGTTTCAGCGTACAAATATTGTTGCAGCAAAATTAGGAAAGCATATCATTGCACCGATGCAATATAACAGCATAACGGATAGTACACTGTTTGAATTCTGGTTTGAACAATGTCTTTTGCCATGTCTTCCAAAGGATGCTGTGATTGTGATGGACAATGCTTCATTTCATCGTAAGAAACAGCTGACTGCTATTTCTGCCAGGCATCAGCGTACTTTGATTTTTCTTCCACCTTATTCTCCCAATTTGAATCCTATTGAAAATTTTTGGGCTCATTTGAAATCAATCATCCGCAATTCTATTCATTCATTTGATTCCTTGGATGACGCTATATCCTTTGCTTTTAAAGTTAGTTGACTATAACTTTTCTTGCATGGAATTCATTTCTTTTCTTTCTGGATTCATTTTATTGTAACACATTTTTTCTATTGTGTCAAGAAATTTCATAAAGTTTCTTGAAATGTTTTTAAATGTTTTAATGTATCTTAACAGGCTAAATTAAAAAAGAATCGCTACCAGTAAATCACTCGTAGCGATTTTTCTTAACCTCAGGTTTTCTCAGGTTATATTTTAACGCACACGCCCACAGGGAGCAGACAATTCTTTTTTCACGATTGCAAACAAACTGTAACAAGTTATAGTTTGTTTTCTTGGTTTGCTCCTGATTTGTTTCTGAATCCCCTGTACAGCTCCGGCAGAGTAATTTTTAAATGTCAAGTTTTGACAAGTTGCAAAGCCTGAATTTTATGCATGTCAACATTTGTCAACAGGTCATCCTGCCGCTTTCAGTGGCTTTGTAAGGCTCTCATAATTATGATAATAATAGTAAAAATGATTCAGCAGAAACGGAGCTGTACCCTGATTACTAGATAGATAATGCACATTCAGCCCATTTTATAAAAATATTGAGATATCGCAATTTAGAATTTTTAGAAAAAATGATGTAAGCACTCTATAAAAGCATATAGAGTAATGCTCACATATTTTTTTCTATTTTTTCTGAAACGGATCAAGAGGCTGGAATGACAAGAACATTTCTGCTCCATTTTCCGTCCTGTAATTTCTCTTGTTCATGGAGTAAGCCTCTTGTTCGCATTTCTGTCAGGAAATTGCCTTTGCTTTCCGTGCCGTAACCAGACTGCGAACACCAGTCTTTAAATTTTTCATAGGCATTTTTTGCTGTGATACGCTGTTCTGTATCGCTCTGTAAGCATTCTGTCAGAAATCTGCCTATTTTATCAGACTTGTTCCGGTAAGCAGATGTCGCCTGCTGTACAGACGCAGGCGGAACAGCTCCAGACTGCCGGAATTTCTGCAATCCTGCCAGACACCAGTTGAACATGCCTGAAACACATTCCGGCTCTTTCAGACGGTTTTTCAGGGTATTGTCACGCTCAGACGGACTATAATGCTTTAAAAACTCTATCACGTTGACTCTGTCGGATCTGAACAAGCTCAGATCGCTGACCTGTGGCAGATGGTTTGTGTTAATAAACAGCTTGAATTGTGGAATAAATTCAAATTCTCGTTCATGCAGATAACGTGCCGTAATCGTATCACGTCCGAGCAAAGTTTTTAATAAGGCTTCGTCTAACAGCATATTTTTCGGCGGTTCGGAACAGTTTAAGAACCGGCATCCATTCAGTCTGGCAATGTCACCGGATGCTTGACGAGAGTCTTTGTTCTGTTTCCGGGCAAGCGTTTCCGGATTCATTGTCATAGCATAACCGCCTGTTCCGCCCATCATATAAGCAATGCTTTCCATGAGCGTCCCCTTGCCGTTTCTGGTGGATGCACCATAGAGAAACCAACAGCATTCCAAGCCTGTATCTGCTGTCAGAGCATAGCCCAGAATACGCTGTAAATAATCAATTTTTTCCGGATTCTGCATCATAATATCACACACAAAATCTTCAAACAGCTCCGGTGACGCATCCGGATCATAGATAATATTAGAAATTTTAGAAAGCATGTCTTCGGATCTGTGCGGATAAAATTCACCTGTTTTCAAGTTGTAAGTGCCGTTCTGGCAGTTCAGTAAATCCGGATTCTTGTCCAGATCTTCACGGCTGAATGGATATTCACTTCTTGCATCATTGATCATGGTAGTCCGGTATTTTAACTGTCCGTACTTGGAAACGAACCTGACAAAATCCGATTTTGTACGTTCATCCTGCAAATTCGCAGCGTAAATTAATAATGCATCTGACAATTGTTTTGCTTTCTGCAAGGCGGTCATACTGCTTGCATCCAGCTCCCATAGTTTTCCGTTATAATGAAACCATTCTTTTGCAGTAGTATTGAACCGGCATTCTTTCCGGAATACTTCTGCAAATAATCTGCCCATGCCCTTATCATCCCATGAATACTGCTCCGGCATCCGCTCTTGGAGCATTTGTAATAATTCTGGTTCGGCATGAATTTTCTCTATTTTTTCTAATTCAGATTGTCTGATTTCTGATTCTGGCTGTTCTGATGCCGTCGGCATCCATGCCGGAGTAGTCCTGACCGTTTCCGTCAGCAAACGCTTTGCTTCTTTCTGTCCGACTGCCAGTACAATATCTGAAATATCGCCTTTGGGTTTCAGCTCCGGATAAATCTTTTCAGAGGGAATCACTCTGACAGCATCCGCCGTCCCATACAGGCTTCCGGCAGTAATCCTGCCATGCGCCTGGCCTGCTTTATCATGATCCGTCAGGATGATTACTTGTTTTCCCTTGAAATATCTGTTATGCGCCTTTACCCAGCTGGATTTTCCGCCTGCACCGTTCGGGGAACAGCTCGCACAAAATCCCATTTTTTCAATGGTTTCCACGTCTTTTTCGCCCTCTGCCAGTATCACACTCTGGCAGTTCTTCAGATTCTGCACATGATACGGCGGTACTTTCAGACCATTCAGACCTTTGATCCACCGTTTTCGTTCCCGTCTGTACCAGACAGCCGTTTTTCCGCCGTCTCCTTTATCATAAATCACTTTTTTCGCAAGGATCTGTCCGGATTCATCCGAATAGATATGCTCTCTCAGAAAAATCCAAGCAGGACGCTTTGGCTTTTCTGGAAAGAAGTCTGCTGTTTTCAGTCCAGCTCCCTCCACAATATCACGAAACGCACAGCCATGTTTGCAGTCCAGCAGAATCTTGCCGTCACGCTCTGCCAAATACAAGTGCCGTTTCCTGTCACCGCAGACAGGACAGTTCACGGCGAACTGCCCTCTGTCGATTTCTTTCACATTTTCAAAATGTTGTAATATTTCGTAAAAATCCATCGTGTGAACACCTCTTTTATTAAAGAGTAAAAAAGGCAGAAACTTGTAGGAAAGCA
>CAMWWG010000144.1 GCA_947177935.1 uncultured Ruminococcus sp.
ATGTCAGTCAAAGAAATCAGAATGTTTTCTACGATTGACACACATGATTTTGAAACAAAAGTCAATCAGGCAATCAAATTTCTCAAATCCGGCGACAAACTGAAAGTTTCCGTCCGGTTCAGAAGACGTGCAATCGCTCATCCGCAGTTTGGCGAAGAACTGCTGGAACGTTTCAAAGAAGCCTGCTCCGAGTGCGGTGTTGTCGAAAAACCCGCAAAAGCCGAGGGACGCAATATCGTGATGTTCATCTCCCCGAAAGCAGCAAAGTAAGTTCAGTGCAAGGAGGAATTCTTATGGCAAAAAAAGTAAAAGTAAAATCTCATTCCGGTGCGAAGAAAAGATTTAAGCTCACTGCAAGCGGCAAAGTAAAATATCAGCACACCAATAAGCGCCACAGACTCACCCAGAAAGACACAAAGCGCAAGAGAATCGCAAGAAATGCCGGCGTTGCTGACGTTGCGGATGCACCGGCAATCAAAAAAATGATTCCGTATCTTTGATGAGAAATCAGAAATTTTCAAACTGGGAGGATTAAATTATGGCACGTATTAAAGGCGCATTAGCGACACGTAAAAGAAGAAACAAGACACTGAAACTCGCAAAGGGTTATTTTGGTGCAAAGAGCAAACATTTCAAGATGGCAAAACAGGCTGTCATGAAGTCCGGTCAGTATGCTTACATCGGCAGAAAGCAGAAGAAAAGAAACTTCCGTCAGCTTTGGATTGCCAGAATTTCCGCAGCAGCAAAAATCAACGGCATGAATTATTCCACATTCATGAATGGCTGCAAGAAAGCAGGCATCACACTCAACAGAAAGATGCTCTCTGAGATCGCAATTCATGATGCTGCCGGTTTCACAGCAATTGTAGAAAAGGCAAAGGCTGCCCTTTGATTTGAGACAATACCAGAACACGCCGGTAAAATGGCGTGTTTTGTTATATTGCATGGGAGATTGAAAAATCATGCAGAAAAATAGTTATTATTATAATAATCCAGATCAAAATTTTTATATTACTTCAAAAGAAAATCCGGCAATCCGGCATTACCGGAAACTGAGAGACCATAAGAAAGCAAGAAAAACAGAACAGTTATTCGTGATTGAGGGACTAAGAATCGTTCGGGATGCTTTGCAGTATCCGGATCTGGTGGAACAGATTCTGATGACGGAAAAATTCCGGAAACAAACGCAGAATTTCAGCTGCCCGGAAGTTTTAAAAATTCCGGAGAAGATACAGATTCTGCATATTTCGGATGCTGTGGGGAATGATTTGTCTGATACAGAACATGCACAGGGAATTTTTGCGGTATGCAGAATGCCGGCGCAAAAATCCATTCCCGAAATCCTGAAACCAAACGGGAAATATTTGGTTCTCTGCAATTTGCAAGATCCCGGCAATCTGGGCATGATTCTGCGGACGTGCGACGCACTTGGTATGGATGCTGTCCTGACAACAGGGAGCTGTGAATTATACAATCCCAAAACCATCCGTTCGGCGATGGGTTCTGCGCTCCGGGTTTCCGTCGTAGATGAACCGGATACCGGAAAATTGCTCCAATTGCTGCAAAATCAGAATATTATCAATTATGCTTCTGTTCCGGCAAAGAATGCACTGTCCCTGACAGACTGTCATTTTCCGGACGGTTGTGCGGTCTGGATCGGCAACGAAGGTAACGGATTGCCGGCGTCCATTATTCAATTATGTGATCATGCTGTCACGATTCCTATGCGTGGCGGTGCGGAGTCGTTCAATGCGGCAATGGCAGCCGGGATTTTTGCCTGGGAAATCATGAAGACAAAATCATAAAATCTAAATAATTCTGAAAATAACTGGTTATCATCAGATTATCAGGGAGAATTTTTGATATATGGCTACTGAATTTACAAAATTTATGGAATTCCCAGATTTCAACACAACTGCCGGATGGCTCTGGCTTGTCATGGTGATGGGTGTTGCCAATCCGAGAATTCATGATCTGATTCAAAAATTTCCGGACATCAGAGAACTTTACTTTGCCATGCAAGACCCGGATAATGGATTTCTCAAAGAAAAAGAATACCAGAAAGTAAAAGAAATTTCCATCAGCAGGGCAAATCAGGTCGCTGAAGCCTGTGCCGGAAAAGAAATCGGCATCTTGCCATGGAGCAGTCCGGATTATCCCGTCAATCTCAGAATGGTTTACAATCCGCCGGTGATATTGTTTTATAAAGGTTGTGCAGAACTGTTCCGCCAGACAGAAATCCTGACTGTTGTCGGTACAAGAAATCCTTCGGATTACAGCATCTATGTCGGTGAACGTCTTTGTTATGAAATTGCCCGGCAGGATGTTATCATTGCAAGCGGTGGTGCACTGGGACTTGACAGCGTGGCGCATCATGCCGCCATTCGTGCCGGAAAGCCGACCATTGCCGTGATGGGGTGCGGTATCGACTGCGATTATCCGAAAGGCAACCGGGAACTGCGTGAAAAAATTCTGGAAGAAGGCATCCTGGTAACGGAGTATTTTCCGGGAACGCCTGCTTATGGCAGAAATTTTCCTGTCAGGAACAGAATACTTGCCGGAATTGGAAAAGGTGTTTTTCTCCTTGAAGCATCTGAAAAAAGTGGTGCAATGATTACCGCCAATAGTGCGTGTGAACAAGGCAGAATGGTCTTTTGCATACCGCCTGCCGATATTTTTCAGAACCGTTATTCCGGGCAGGCATCGCTTCTGCGTGATGGTGCAACGCCCGTATTCTGCCTGGAAGATATTCTCTCCATCCGAGATGAGCAAATTTATGAAACATCCGGTAACCAAATTTCTGGAGTCTCTAAAGAAATACCTGCTCCGAAATCTTCGCAGGAATCTCAGATCACCCCGGAATTGAATCCTGCGGAATTAGAAGATTTTTCTGATAATTCTGAAAATTCTGGAAATCCTGATATTTCGGGCTGGATGCCACAGGATGTTACACCGCAGCAGCAAAAAATTCTTGCGGTTCTCAAAGATGGTGGTAAAAACACCAATATGCTCTGTCAGCTGACAGGACTGCGCTTTGATGATATTTCGTCAAATCTGCTTGAAATGGAATTATTTGGCTGGATTGTATATGATGGTGTGGATCATTGTGCTCTCTCGCCGGATTTCAAATAAATCCAAAATATAAACTTAAAAATAATAAATAAACTTAAATAATAAATCCAGAAACCCGAAAGGAGTGTGCGCCGTACAAACGGCGAAACTATGTCGAATTTAGTGATTGTAGAGTCTCCGGCGAAAGCCAAGACCATTCAGAAATATCTGGGCACAGGCTACGAGGTAGTTGCATCCATGGGACATGTGCGTGATCTGCCCAAATCCAAGCTCGGTGTGGATGTGGAAAACGGATTTATACCGCAGTATCTTGATATGAAAGGCAAGGAAGATGTGATTAAAGATCTGAAAAAACGTGCAAAAAAGAGCGATTATGTTTATCTTGCAACTGACCCCGACCGTGAGGGCGAGGCAATTTCCTGGCATCTGGCGCAGATTCTGAATCTTGATCTGAATGCAGACAACCGGGTTGCTTTTAACGAAATTACAAAAACAGGCGTGCAAAACGGCATGGCAAATCCTCATAAAATTGATTTGGATCTGGTGAATGCACAGCAGGCAAGGCGAATTCTTGACCGGCTTGTCGGCTATAAACTCAGCCCCTTTCTCTGGAAAAAAGTCAAGCGGGGACTGTCCGCCGGACGTGTCCAGTCCGTTGCCGTCGGTTGGATTGGTGACCGGGTCGAAGATATTAAACTTTTGG
>CAMWWG010000145.1 GCA_947177935.1 uncultured Ruminococcus sp.
AAATCATATATTCTATATATTTCAAATCAGGAGAATGCTATGCAGAATATCAAACATAAAAAAAGCAGGAAACATCTTCATAGAAATCTGTTCGCAATGCTCGGCATTTTCCTTGCCGTGGATTTTGTGCTGTTCCTCACGTTCGGCGTGCTGTTCCTGGATGGAATGGAATTCACCGGCATCCGGTTGTTATCCAGGGATGCACCCATGGTGACATTCCGTGCAAGTGATTATTTTCTGAATTGTACACTCTGGTGTATGCTGGAAGATATTGGCATAACTGCAATTTATTATGGGTATATATTCCGGAATCCTGCCCGGATTAACAGGCAAATGGATGTAGTGTATTTCTGGTTGTTGCATATCAACAGCAAAATTTTCCTGAATCTGCACAGCACAGCGCAGTTTTTGGGTGTCCTGGAATATGCAAGAGAATCCAACTGGAGGGAGTTTGCGTTATCTGATGCAGATTTTATCAAACCGGCGTCTTGTTTTGTTACATCCAGGAACAGCCTTTTATTAAGCCTGAGCGTGATTTTAATTACTTTCTGGATTTTGATTCATTATCCCGACTGGAAGAAGAAACCCGGGAAATTCCTGTTCCCGATAATGTTAGATGCTTCTATGTTTTTGTTATGGAATGGGAGAATCAGCACAGGCATGAAACTCATGCTGTTTCTGATTCTGGGGATTTGCCTGGGAATTTCTATAGCACTGACTCGGAAAGAGTGGACATTTTCGGAGCATTCTAAAAAAACAAGTACCAGAAATCATAAAAATAAAACCGATCTGCACAGAATTGTCACAGTTTACGCAGGAATTTTTATTACCGTCAGCATGATCTGGGCAATTATCCGGTTTGCAATTCTGCCAAGTGATAACAAAAATTCTTTATTCGGTATGCAATATTCCGCAATTCTGAAATTTCTGACGCCAGTATTTGTAATTGTGAATTTATTATTGGAAAAAATGGAAAAGAATGCTCCAGAAAAGTATGTGCAGCATCCTGGAAATTTATACCAGTCCAATGCGCTGACACTCATTTTAACGGGGTGTCTGGTGTTAATGCTGTTCGGTGAATTCGGAACGATTGTGTGTATTCTGGGAATGACTGCAATCATGTATTTATTATTAGTGGATTTTTCAGAGGATGTGAAATTATTAAAATATAAAATTCCGTTGTCTCTGCTTGCAGGAATTCTGCTAGGTGTCGGCATGATCCTGATTGAAAACGCATTTTTTCAAATTAGTTTACACGTCGGAAGCAGTGGTGAATTGAGCTTAGGCGGTGAATTATGGGGGATTGTTTTCAATCACTGGCTTTGTATTTTTCTGGGAATTGCGGCGCTGATTCTGCTGATTTTTCTGTATTGCAGAGAATTTCTGGCATTGCTGCCATTTCAGATTGGTTTACGCTTAAAAATTAATACTCTGAATTGGATAGAAAAGAAATTCCGAAAATTAAACATTCATTTTCTGCATTTTGGGCAGAACAGCCGGAGAAATCAGGAATATTCTAAAGCTTCAAAAAATTTATGTTCTATCTGCATTATCATTCCCATTGTGGGCGTTCTGGTAATTTATTATAATTTCTTTCTGAATGCGTATTCTGGCAGGACAGTGCTGAAAAATTACTATATGACAGCAGGAAATTTCAGCAACGAATTTGAGATTACAGAGAATATCACACAGAAACGGGCAACGGATGTCCGGACAGCAGTTTCTATGCAGAATTCTGAAAGTCCGGAAAATTCAGGCAATTCAGAAAATGCAGAAATCCCCGATTCCGTCAAACAATTACTGAATCAACAGTCTGCAATGGAACATTCCGGGAAAGAAATCAAGGAGTATTTTGATCTGGCCGAGCCGGACAGTACGCTTGCGCAGTTGGAAAGTTATTATCCGACAAAATTTTATACAGGGTATTATCTGAAATTAATGCAGGTAATAGACCGTCTGTGCTACAGCTCCCGGACGGCGGAACTATCAGCCGTCCAGAAGGGCTTAAAGCAGAATATGGGATTTGATCTTCAGGAAACAAGCCGGAATCAGACTTATATTTCTTCTTTGCAGAGAAAGTATTTTGTAACAAAACAGGATGTGTTAGATAGTTCGCCGGAAGTCCGGGATGTATATTATAATCCTGATGGCACATTGAAGGATATATTTTTCATTCTGAATCAGAACGGCAAGCCCGTTCAGGACGATGAGACAGAATATCTCTGGTATTATGAAGATACAAAAATTCCTTATGGTGTGACATACCAGGATCAGCAGACCGTGATTTATGAAGTGGATGCCAAAGAATTGCAGAGAATTTTCAAATATGCAGAACCAATGACGGCAGGCAGTGACTATGTATTATATACACTCAGCCGGATGGGTGTGGGCAATGTCTTATTATTGATTTTTATCCCGTATTTTTTCATGCTTGTCCTGTTGTTAATGACAAATATGAATATTACATTAAGGGAAAACACAGCTTCGGGCTATTTCCGGTATGTTCTGCACCAGTTGGGAACGGTCTATGCAGTTTCGTTCATGATTCAGACGATTGTCATTGTCTGGGGTGTGTTCGGTGTTTCATTGTTTTCCGGGTTATCTCTCCCACTGGTTGCATCGGGGAATTTTGAAATGTTTCTGAACAGTATCTGCACAGCGGTGATCTTTATTTCTGTCGGAAATCCGAATCAGATTTATTCTGACTTAAAATAATTAAAACTTACTGGAAAGGAATCCGTGAAAAATCATGCAGGATAAAATCTCTACTGCAAAAAAAATCATAATTGTCGTGCTGTTACTGTTATTTTTTGTATCTGCGATCTATCTGAGTTTCACACACCTGCTGAAACCGGATTCCAGTCTGAATGCCAGAACGCTGGGGCAGATTTCCAATCCTTACGAGGAAGCAAGAGCGCTGAAAGGCAATATTTACGATCGCAATCGTGAATTATTACTTGGTAATATCATCATAAATGAAGACGGCGAGATCGAACTGCTTTCCGAACAAGATCGGGTTTTGCAGGAACAGGCGGATTATAAACGGCTTCTCCTGAATGAGAATTCTTCCTGTTGGTCGAACATTCTTCCTGTGCTGTCTGGCGGTCTGGACAGTTCTTTCGGCAATATTCTACAGGATATTCCCCTGGATCCGGAGAATCCCGAAGAGAATACCGATATTTCCCTGACGATTGACGGAAATCTGCAATCAGAAATTTATGAAATCCTGTCTGGGAGAAATTACAGCAGTGCCGTTGTCATGGACTGTAATACGGGAGATCTGCTTGCGATGGTTTCCAGACCATCTTATGAATATAATACATTCCGGGAGGGCAGTATTCCTTATACAAGTTATGTGGATAACGGACAATTTTTCAACAATGTGGACAATGCACACGACTGCGTGCAGGATTATTACAAATTATTCCGGAATGCCTACGAAGAAGATAATGCCAGTGAGAAAAATATTCAGAAATGGCAAGAGGGCAGGGCAGTCCGTGCATTAAGAACGGATCTGACAGAAAGCCGCCTGTTATTTTCAGAATCCGAGGCGCAGAAGCAGTTGGATTACTGGAATACGCTTTATCACAGCAATTTCAGTCTGGATGACTGCGTGGAAATTAATTTTGCGGCGATCTACCAGGATGAACAGGCATTCTATGAATTAAGCAGTCCGGGAGAAGATTTCACATTTCATGTTGAACCGGAATCTCTCGGCTCTGGCTTGCAGTATATTCCGTTTGTCCGGATTG
>CAMWWG010000146.1 GCA_947177935.1 uncultured Ruminococcus sp.
GTACAGGCTGCTGTCAACGGCTGATTATTAAATTATTTTGAGATTATTCAGAAAATTTGATATACCCTCCCGGAATCAGGATTCCGGGAGCGGTGTGTCTGTTCCTGTGAAAAGGAAATCCGTTTATTACTGGATTAATGTATTGTTATTTGTCTTTGGCGGCGGATTTGCATTGTATCTACCAATGATGACAAATGCAATTACATTTCCGTTAGTTCCAATTATCATAATCCTGAATCTGGTTCTTGGTTATATCTATCAGAGAGTCAGGCAAGCAGATAGAGGCTGGAAACCATTCCGGATTCTTCAGATCCTTACAATTCTTGTGACAGCGATATTCTTCATGATCCCTTTATCATTATTTTGGTTTCAGGATTCTCAGATCATGTATCCTTATAAAAAATATATCTATGCAAAGGGAGTCTATGGCGATCCGGAACATTGTGACTGGATGCTCCCGGAAAAATTACCCGAAGTCTGCGAAGATTACCGGATTATCACACAGGGCAGTTTTGTCGCACAGGATTATCATGCCGGGATTTATCTGACATTCCGAACAGATCGTGCAACAATACAGGCTTACCAGGGCAGAATCGAATCGCTCAATAAGGGAGAAAAATTTGAAAATGTTCCTGATCCGGATGAGGACGGGAATACAGATTCCGAATTTGAAAATCATTTTCCGGATTATGAATGCCGGATTCTGGATGTGGAACAAGATCTGCGTCATTCTATTGTGTATATCCTGCATTCCAGTTATTATTATTCCCAGGGCTGTCTTCTGGACTATGAGACAGGAACTGTGATTTTCTGGATGTAATGAAAATAAATCTATATTTCTAATATTTCAGAAAGGGTTTTGATAAAAATGTCAAAAAAACCTGTTGCTTTAATTATTATGGACGGTTTTGGGTACAATTCCGATACTTACGGCAATGCCATTGCTGCTGCGAAAACGCCGAATTTAGATAAATATTTCGCACAAGAGCCGAATACGATCATTGGTGCATCCGGTCTGTGTGTGGGGCTTCCGGACGGACAGATGGGCAATTCAGAAGTGGGTCACACCAATATCGGTGCAGGCAGAATTGTATATCAGATGCTTGTGAAAATTTCTAAATCCATTGAAGATGGCGATTTCTTTGAGAATCCGGCATTAGTACATTCCATGGAAAATGCAAAGAATCATAATTCCGCACTCCATGTGATGGGATTGCTTTCTCCCGGCGGTGTACACAGTCATATGAGTCATTTATACGGCATTGCGGAGATGGCAAAAAAATTCGGTCTGGAAAAAGTTTATGTTCATGCGTTCCTCGATGGAAGAGACGTGCCGCCATCCTCTGCAGCAGATTTCATGCAGGAAGCTGTTGAAAAATTGAATCAGATCGGCGTGGGTAAAATTGCTACTATCGCAGGACGTTTCTATGCAATGGACAGAGACAATGCCTGGGATCGTGTTGAGAAAGCGTATGCCGCACTTGTTTATGGTGAGGGCGTTCAGGAATCTGACCCTGTACAGGCAATCAAGAACAGTTATGCAAACGGCGTTACAGATGAATTTATGCTCCCGACGATTGTTGACAAAGACGGCATGATTCACGAAAATGACAGCGTGATTTTCATGAATTTCCGTCCTGACCGTGCAAGACAGATTACAAGAGCGTTCGTAGATGATGCATTCACAGGATTTGAACGCGAAAACGAACGTTTCCCGGTGCATTTCGTCTGCATGGCGCAGTATGATGCAACTATGCCGAATGTAGAAGTCGCATTCCCTCCCGAAGAATTAACTATGACGCTCGGCGAATATCTGGCAAAACAGGGCAAGACACAGCTCCGGATTGCCGAAACACAGAAATATGCACATGTGACATTCTTCTTTAATGGCGGCGAAGAAAAGCAATTCGAGGGCGAGGACAGAATTTTAATTAAATCCCCGGATGTGGAAACATTCGATATGAAGCCGGAAATGAGTGCTTATGAAGTGACGGACGCTGTTCTGGAAGCAATCGAGTCTGATAAATATGATGTCATCATTCTGAATTATGCAAACTGCGATATGGTTGGACATACCGGGATTTTTGATGCGGCTGTCCAGGCTGTGGAGGCTGTTGATACTTGCGTTGGCAAAATGGTGGATGCGATTCTTGCAAAGGGCGGATGTGCATTGATTACAGCAGATCACGGCAATGCGGATAAGATGTATGAGCCGGATGGTTCACCGTTCACGGCACACACGACAAATCCTGTTCCATGTATTCTGGTAGGAGATGGACAGCATACCATGCGTGAAGGTGGTGTACTGGCAGACTTGTCTCCGACAATTCTGCAATTACTGGGATTGCCCCAGCCGGCGGAAATGACTGGCAAGAGCCTGATTGCAGACTAAAAATTCTTGATATGTAAAATTTCAGCCGTTTTCTGGTGAAATCCGGAAAGCGGCTGTTTTTTATCATTTTATTCTAATTTTTTGTGTCAGCTTTTCCCAAATTTCTACGCATTTAAATTTAATTTCATATTTTTCGGGATATTCTAATAATTCTACTGTATCATCATCAAAATACTGTTCTGGTTCTGCCACTGGAATACACAAAGGCGGATACATTACACACCACCAGTTATGCCCCTGTGCCTCACCGATCAGGATTCTTAATGCGTCATATTCTCCTGCCGGCATGGTGAAATTCTCGTATTCCCGGACATCAAATCTGGTTTTTTCCAGGGATACTTCTACGGAATCCGGGCAACCTGCATCCCGGAGCGTTTTTTCTGCAATGTCCTGAATCTCTGCTTGCTTGCTAAGTACAGTCTGTTTCATGTCTTCAAGTGTTTCACATCCGGCAAATAATTCTTCTGATTGTTCTAACAGCGCATCCCGGACTTGTAATTTCAATGCTTGATCTTCCTCAGAATCCGAATTTGCTAAAATATGCAGTCTTAATACATCCTGTTTCAAATTCTCCAGATTCTGCGAAAATCCTGCGAAATTTCCTAAGAATATACTCAGGATCAATGCCAGTGCCATAGATAATTCTAATTTTTTCATGTAAATAGCCTCCTGTAAATTTTCTTGTTTACAGGATGGGAAAATTTTCTTGTTTTATGCAAAGGAGAAAAAATAATTTGTTGATTCAAAAAAATTCATGAAACTGTTTCATAGTGTCATCGTACCAAGAATAATAAAATATCAGTGCATCTTCTGGGACAGCTATGGTTGTTATTACATTATCTGAGATAACATCCTGAATATAGGAACTATCCTTAAATGTTGTAATGGTTTCAATAAGTTCATATTCTCTTTCTTCGTTAGGATCTTGATCCAGTGTTAGAGTTTTCTCTTGATAAACAAATAATTTGTAGTCAGGTATTAAGTCCTTTGATAAATTATCTTCCGACTTCCAATTTTCCGTATTCAGAAATTCATTGATTGTTTCCTGATTATCAATACTTTTCACAAATATATCTTCACCGTTTTCTACAGAGTATATTTCTATTTTGCTTTTCTTTTTATTGTTTTCATTCTCATTTTGAGATAAACTAGAATTACAGCCTGTGAAACATAAACTAAAAATTGTTAATATTCCCATTAATTTTTTCATGTGAAATTCTCCTTTTATGTGCATGATTTTAAATTTATTATATCATAGTAATTAAAAAAAGTCAATGAATATGATTCTTGACAAATTGCTAAAATTATGTTATAATTTAAAATAAAAAATTAT
>CAMWWG010000147.1 GCA_947177935.1 uncultured Ruminococcus sp.
CATAGTCCTGTACTGCTCCCAAGCAGGAATGTCCGGATTTTTTTTGGATGACACAGATAAAAAATAAAAAGACTCAGGATTCCGGCGCACCAGAGAATCCAGTAAAAATAATTTCTAAGAAAATCAAGCATTGTGATTCCTGCTTTCAGATTTTGAATATTTAAATTTTAGAATATTACAGCATGATGTACGCAATGGCGATTAATAATTCCAGGTCTGCGCCTTCTTTATAGAGTAAGTACAGCAAGGCAAGCAAAGCAAATTTTTCTCCGTCCCATTCTGTCAGGATTTTCCGCAGATCCTCCGGGAGCTGTAAACCGGCATTTGGATGGATTCTCGCTCCTGATCCGGCTTCCTGATAATTCCGTCCGGGTGGATGTGCCAGGGGCTGAACGGATTCCGGGGGCATCTGCGGCACAGCACGTCTCTGCATTTCCCTGGAACGTCGGATGGCGTCCTGCCGCATTGCGTCAAAACTCTGTTGTGGGTAACGTGCCATGCAAGTCATCTCCTGAATTTGAATTTCAATAATAAATTATGATAATAAATTCTGTAAAATTCCCGTTTGTTGTAAATTTTTAAACAGTCCCCATAATTGAAGCAGTTTCACGGCATGATCAATCCTGTTCTGGCGTTGCTGCCGCAGATGCGGACGCAGGGCAAGCAGGAGCGCCGTATTCTTATCCGGTTTTTTATGCTGATTGAGAAGTTCTCCCGCTTTCGTGAGAAGTTCCGGGCTGAGAAAATTAGCTGAATTATTAATATTATTAGAATTATTATCATTAGTATCTGCCTTGAGCATTTCAGCAAGTTCGGAAATCTGTTTCATGCTCTCCGGGTCGGCTAACAATTCCTGCATTTTGCCGAGCAGATCTTCCATTACTGACCGCCTGTCAGGTTTTGATAGAGCGCTTTTGCCTGGGGTGTGCTCATGAGTTTTTCCACCATCTGAGGATTTTTGATCGCCTGTTGAAATTTTGCTGCCTCTGCCGGATTCATGTTCTTGATAGCATTGTCAAATTTTCCGGATTTCAGTTCCTGTTCCAACTGCTGTGCCGGAACGCCTAATTTCCGACTGACTGCCTGGAGCAGTCCGTTAAGATTCTCAGGATTCTGCAAATTTGGATTTGCCATAAAAAAAGCACCATTCTTTCTGTAAAATTTTCTCAAACTGTATTGTATTTTTTTACAGTTTGTGGTATAATAATTTGATGAGTTGATTCCAGAAGTTATTTAAAATATTTTTAATTTTTCATTTTTAAAATCAAATCAGGAGGAATTTGCTATGAAGATTGTTGTAATGTCCGACACGCATGGCGCTGCGGATCATCTGATTAAGGTGACACAGCTCCATCAGGATGCAGATATGTTCATCCATCTTGGAGACGGCGAGAAAGATTTATACCATCTGTTCTCGAATTATCCGCAGCTGGAACAGAAAACCTATGTGCTCAAAGGCAACTGTGACTATGGAATTCTGTCGCAATCGATGAGAACTCTGCATCTGAAATTGCCATATGATCACAAACTTTTTGCGGCGCACGGAGATTTTTATCGTGTGAAATACAGCACAGACAGGATCATTCACGAAGCGAAAGAACATGAGGCGGATATTCTGCTTTATGGACATACGCATGTTGTGGAATGCCGTTATGAAGACGGTTTATACATCATCAATCCGGGAAGTCTGGGAATGCCGAGATTTGACAGAAAATACAGCTATGCGCTCCTGGATATTTCAAAACAGGGAATTCTTGCAAATATTGTATATTTATAATTTTAATATAATTTTAAAATTAAAAATAAATTTTATTTTTTCAGCCCTGTATAGTATATGCAGAACGTGCTGAAAAATTTCCGGTCTGGTGGTGATAATTTGTTAAGAAAAAATCAGCAGGAACGTTATCTGCTTGCATTCAGTCTGGGGTTTCTCAGCCTGGCAGTTGTCCTGCTGCCCCTGTTAATTATAGATCAGGGATATTTTATTTATTATGGAGATTTTGTCTCACAACAGTTGCCGTTTTATCAGCATGCAAATGAAATTGTCCGCAATGGCGGCCTGCTCGGCTGGGACTGGGGTACGGATCTGGGGAGTAGTTTCATGGGATCTTATGCGTTCTATCTGACAGGGAGTCCGTTCTTCTGGATCACAGTCCTGCTTCCGGAAAACTGGATTCTGTATGCAATTCCCTGGTTATTGTGTCTCAAACATGGGATTGCTTCACTGGCGGCATACGGATATATCCGGTATTTCGTGAAAAACCAGGATATTGCTGTGATCGGCGGATTGCTCTACGCATTTTCAGGATTTCAGATTTTTAATATCTTTTTTAATCATTTCCAGGATGTGACAGCATTCTTCCCATTTTTATTGATTGCCATGGAAGAATTCCTGAAAAATCATCGGAGAGGCTGTTTTGCGCTGAGTGTCGCTTTTATGGCGATTTTGAATTATTTCTTTTTTGCCGGGCAGGCAATCTTTTTAATACTCTATTTCCTGGTCAGATTATGCGTCGGAAATATCAAAATTACCTGGGGTGCATTTTTTCAACTGATGCTGGAAGCCATTCTTGGCGTGTGCATTGCCTGTGTGGTTCTGTTCCCGGCAGCGCAGGCAGTTTTAGAAAACAGCCGTGTTTCGGAATATTTAACCGGACAAGATATGATTCTCTATTCTGACCGGACGAAAATTCCCCGAATAATCCAGAGTTTTTTCATGATTCCGGATCCGCCGGCAAGGGCAAATCTGTTTCAGAGTGACAAGTCAAAATGGGCATCCATCGGAGGTTATCTGCCATTGTTCTCTATGACCGGTGTCATTGCATTTTTCCGGAAAAAGCCGAAACACTGGGCAAGCGTTTTGATTGCTCTCTGTATCCTGTGCGCATTTGTCCCGGTTCTCAACAGTATGTTCTATCTGTTCAATGCGGCATATTATGCAAGATGGTATTATATGCCCGTTCTGGTGATGGCAATGTTTTAGAAAACAGCCGTGTTTCGGAATATTTAACCGGACAAGATATGATTCTCTATTCTGACCGGACGAAAATTCCCCGAATAATCCAGAGTTTTTTCATGATTCCGGATCCGCCGGCAAGGGCAAATCTGTTTCAGAGTGACAAGTCAAAATGGGCATCCATCGGAGGTTATCTGCCATTGTTCTCTATGACCGGTGTCATTGCATTTTTCCGGAAAAAGCCGAAACACTGGGCAAGCGTTTTGATTGCTCTCTGTATCCTGTGCGCATTTGTCCCGGTTCTCAACAGTATGTTCTATCTGTTCAATGCGGCATATTATGCAAGATGGTATTATATGCCCGTTCTGGTGATGGCAATGATGACAGCCTATGCGCTCGATCATGCAGAATTATATGCCGAATGGAAAACCGGTTTACAGGTCTGCACGGGTGTTCTGTGCGTGTATGCGGTGATTTCCCTCTTGCCGGTCAAAGAAAATGAACAATTGAAATTTTTCAGATTTGCAAGCATTCCGGAATATTTTCTGATTGCGTTTGTTGTGAGTCTTCTCTGTTTGCTTGGTGCATGGTATCTTTACATACTCCGGAAAGAAAAACAGGATTTCCGGAAAAAAGCATTGCTTCTCACCACGACGGCATGTATCGCCTGCACTTGTACTATTGTCTTGTTCGGAAAAGTCATCTGCACGGATGCAGAAAGCTACAT
>CAMWWG010000148.1 GCA_947177935.1 uncultured Ruminococcus sp.
GGACATTATAATGCAGTTAAAAAATCAGGATATTGGCGAAGAATTGTTATTATCCTCCAGTATGACACGCTGGGACAAAAATATCTTCCTGGATGATTATACAATCCAGGATGTCGAAAAAGCATTAGATACCAGAATCCGGCTTGTTGAAAATGACGGCTATGATTTGCTGGATGCAATTTTAAATACTATCAATTAATAAATCTAATTTAAAACAGGAGGGAAATTTTATGCCTTTACCCGTTGTTGCCGTGGTCGGCAGACCGAACGTCGGAAAATCCACACTATTTAATAAACTCGTCGGACAGAGAATTTCCATTGTGGAAGATACGCCCGGTGTCACCCGTGACAGAATTTATTCTAAATGCGAATGGCGTGAACATAAATTCATGGTAGTTGATACCGGCGGTATTGAACCGAAAGAAGATGACAAAATGCTCACGCTCATGCGACAACAGGCAGAACTTGCCATCTCTCATGCAGATGTGATTGTATTCGTGACGGATGTCCGAACTGGTGTCACTGCGAATGATTACGCTGTAGCGGACATGCTCCAGAAAAGCGGGAAACCGATTGTGCTTGCCGTAAATAAATGCGATACGCTCGGACAGATTCCTATGGAAATCTATGAATTCTATAATCTCGGAATCGGCGAACCATTTCCGATTTCATCCGTTCACGGTCACGGCACAGGAGATATGCTTGACGAAATTATCCGTCATTTCCCGGAGGATGCCGGACAGGATTATGAAGAATCGGATATCAAAGTTGCTGTGATCGGTAAGCCGAACGCAGGAAAATCCTCCCTGATTAACCGGATTGCCGGAGAAGAACGTGTGATTGTCTCTGACATTGCCGGGACAACCCGTGACGCAACGGATACGATCATAGAACATGGCGAAAATCGTTTTGTCTTTATTGATACTGCTGGCATCCGGAAAAAATCCAGAATTACAGAACGTGTGGAACATTTCAGCGTTTTGAGAGCTTACATGGCAGTCGACAGAGCGGATGTGTGTGTCATCATGATTGACGCCACTGCCGGCTTTACAGAACAGGATTCCAAAGTTGCCGGTTATGCTCACGAACAAGGAAAAGCCTGCATTGTAGCAATTAACAAATGGGATGCTGTGGAAAAAACGGACAAGACCATGCAGGAATACCGGAAGAAACTGGAAAATGATTTCAGTTTCATGTCCTATGTGCCATTTATTTTCATCTCAGCGAAAACCGGTCAGCGTGTAGAAAAATTATTTGAATTAATCCATCATGTTCATGAACAGAATTCCATGAGAATCAGCACCGGCATGTTAAACGACGTCCTGGCATATGCCGTGGCGAGAGTTCAGCCACCGTCAGACAAGGGTCGCCGGTTAAAAATCTACTATATGACACAGGCATCTTCCAAACCGCCGACATTCGTGTTATTCGTCAACCGTTCAGACCTGTTTCATTTTTCGTATCAGCGATATATCGAAAACCAGATCCGGACGACATTCGGACTAGACGGAACACCCGTGAGATTCATCATCCGGGAACGTAACCGGAAAGACGATTAATCACGGAGGCAATATTTATGATATTTTTAGCATGTGTCATTGCATTGGCGCTTGGTTATCTGCTTGGGAGCATTAATTCTGCAATCTTGACAGTCAAATTACTGAAGCATGAAGACATCCGGAATTTCGGGAGCGGCAACGCAGGATTGACAAATACACTCCGTTGTTTTGGGAAAGGCTGTGCAATTCTGACACTGATCGGGGATCTTGGCAAGGGTGTCCTTGCCGTATTCCTGAGCAGAATTTTTGCATCACTGCTGATGCCTCCGCCTTTTCCTTATGCCTCGTTGCAGATACCCGGAACTGATCCGGATTTATACATGATTGGTTGTCTGGCAGGGATTGCGGCAATCCTGGGGCATGTCTTTCCGTTATATCACCAGTTCAAAGGTGGCAAAGGGGTTCTTGTGGGTGTGTCCATTTTTCTAATTCTGGACTGGAAAGTATTTTTAATTTTAATCGGCATTTTTGCGGCGGTTCTGATTCCGTCCAGATATGTCAGTCTCTCTTCAATCATTGCCACAGCGTGCTGTCCGTTCGTGACGCTCATCACCCAATATTTCTGGCATCCTGAATACACTCTCACGGAACTTCTCGTACATTTCGGCTTACAGTGTATCATGGCAGGCATGATTATTTTCATGCACCGGACAAATATAGAGAGACTCAAAAACGGAACAGAACGGAAATTAGGCGAAAAAAAATAAATATCAAAATATTCCTGTAATATTTTATCTGAATCTGTTACTAACAAATAAAATGATAAACAGAAAGGCATGTGATACTTATGGCGGATATTGCAATTTTAGGTTCTGGCGGATTCGGTCTTGCCCTCGCCGTGATGTGCCGGAACATGGGGCATGATGTGACTGTCTGGTCAAAATTTCCCCAAGAAATTCAGGAAATTCAGAAAACTGGCGAACTTGCCGGAAAGCTCCCCGGCGTCAGAATCCCCTCGGATATCGTCCTCACAGAACAGATTGCCTGTGTTGCCGGAAAAGACGTTGTTTTAATCGGCATTCCCACGCCGTTCGTCCGGAATGTCGTACGGGAGGCAGCTCCCTTCCTGATCCCGGACACCATTCTTGTGAATACATCCAAAGGACTGGAATCCGGAACTTACAAACGCATGAGCGAGGTCATTCACGAAGAATGTCCGTCCAATCCGATTGTCGTCCTGACAGGTCCGTCCCACGCAGAAGAACTCTCCAGAGGAATCCCCACAACGGTCACCGTTGCAGGCGAAAATGTCCGCAATGCCGAATATATCCAGGATATTTTCACTTCCGGGACGCTCCGGCTCTATGTCAATGCGGATGTCATCGGCTGCGAGATCGGCGGTGCTATGAAGAATATCATAGCACTTGCCGCCGGTATCAGTGACGGCTTAGGATTCGGAGATAACACCAAAGCCGCCCTCATGACAAGAGGAATCCACGAAATTACCGCACTCGGCTTACAGCTTGGTGCGGAAATGGACACATTCTCCGGATTAAGCGGTCTGGGGGATCTAATTGTGACGTGCACCAGTATGCACAGCCGGAACAGACGGGCAGGCATTCTGATCGGACAGGGCATCTCTCCGGCGGATGCTGTGAAACAAATCGGCACAGTAGAGGGTTATTACTGCTGTGAAGCCGCTTACGGATTTGCACAGAAACTCGGCGTTTCCATGCCGATTACGGAAGAATTATATCACGTTCTGTTTGCGCACGGCGACGTTCGGGCATCTATGCGCAAATTGATGGGCAGACCCAATCGCCACGAATGCGAACATTATCTGACAGCAGAACAATTAGAAAAATTAAGGCAGGTGTAAGCAAGAATGCACAAAAAACAAACCGTTCTTTTGGCAAGTCTGATGCTTCTGGCACAGATCGGATTCTGTGCTTGTCAAAAAGATAATCCTGATTCTCGGATTGAAAACTCTGCACAGACAGAAACTGTTCCATCTACACAATCCTCGGTAATCCTCCCGGATCTCAGTGCAGAATTTGACTCCTGGCAGGAAGCCTATGTTGTCTATATTGATTATTTAATTCAAAAAGATCCAGATCCGGAATCTGCTAAAAATAACTATCGCTTTGCACTCTTTCAACTGTATGACAAA
>CAMWWG010000149.1 GCA_947177935.1 uncultured Ruminococcus sp.
GTCTTTGATACAGATAGAATCTGCACCGGCAGCGGCAATTTTTTTGGCATACGCTACATAGTATTCCGTTGTGAATACTTCACCGGTTGTATAAGAAATTGCCACCTGAACTTCCGGTTTTTTGCCGTCACGGGATGCCTTTTTCGCAGAAGTGATTGCTGTCTGTAAATTCCGGATGTCATTGAGTGCATCAAAAATACGGATGACGTCAATGCCGTTTTCAACGGATTTCTGCACGAATTCTTCCAGGACATCATCTGCATAATGCCGGTAGCCAAGCATATTCTGTCCACGGAACAGCATCTGGAGTCGGGTGTCCGGCATTTCCCGGCGCAGTGTACGCAGTCTTTCCCAGGGATCTTCATTCAGGAAACGCAGACAAGAATCAAACGTCGCACCGCCCCAACATTCCAGAGAATTATAGCCGACCTGGTTCATTTTCGGCAGAATCGGGAGCATGTCCTCGACACGGCAATGTCACCGCTTGCACTTGGCACATCTCATGCACCAACGGAATCTATGGTTGCCGCTTTGCAGGGGACGGAATATGATACCGGTCTTGACTTGATGCTCCTGACAGAGATCCGTGAATACTTTATGGGACTCCGGAAAAAATATCTGGATGAAGGGTTAATTGACCAGAAAATGCTCGCAACGGATGCCGGTGCGCTGATCTATCAAGTTCCCGGCGGTATGCTGTCAAATCTGCTGTCACAGCTGAAACAGGCAGGAAAGGAAGATCTCCTGAATGAAGTTCTCCTGGAAGTTCCGAGAGTCCGCAAAGATGCAGGATTCCCGCCATTGGTAACACCATCTTCCCAGATTGTCGGCACGCAGGCTGTATTCAATGTTCTGATGGGTGAACGTTACAAGACTGTAACCAAAGAATTCAAAGGTGTTGTCCGTGGGGAATATGGTCAGACTCCCGTCCCGATTGATCCGGCATTCCGGAAGAAAATCATTGGCAATGCTGAACCAATTGACTGCCGTCCGGCGGATCTGTTAGAACCGGAATTGGAAAAGCTCCGCAAGGAATGTGCAGAATGGGCAGAGAGCGAAGAAGACGTCCTCAGCTATGCACAGTTCGGACAGGTTGCCGTGAAATTTTTCGAAAAGCGCCGGGATGCAAAATTCAATCTTGACAGCAAGCACGGCGATCCAGAAAAACAGGTACATCCTGTATAATTTTATAATCTGATGATAAAAAAATAATTTTAAATCAATATCTGATGCAGAACAAACCGGTTTTTACCGGTTTTTTCTGTCCGTTCTTATTTTAAAATTCAAATTAAAATAAATAATGTTAACAGGAGGTGCGGCGTTATGCCAATCAGAATTCCCGAAAATCTCCCGGCGTATCATACGCTGGAACAGGAGCATATTTTCGTCATGCCAAAAGATCGTGCGGAGCACCAGGATATTCGTCCGTTAAGAGTATTAATTTTAAATCTCATGCCGAAAAAAATCGAAACCGAAACACAGTTGATGCGCCTGCTCAGTAATACGCCGCTGCAAGTCGATGTGGAATTATTGCAAGTCGAACATATTTCTAAAAATACGGCACAGAGTCATCTAGATGCTTTTTATAAGACATTCCCGGAAATCCGGAATAATTTCTATGATGGTATGCTTATCACCGGCGCACCGGTGGAACATATCCCGTTTGAGCAGGTAGATTACTGGAATGAATTCTGTAAAATTCTGGACTGGACAAGAAAACATGTTTATTCTACTATGTATATCTGTTGGGCGGCACTGGCAGGATTATATTATCATTATGGCATCCAGAAGCAGAAATTAGAAAAAAAATTATTCGGGATTTTTCCGCATAGTGCCGAGACCGACACGCCATTATTAAGGGGATTTGATGATGTATTCCCTGTACCGCATTCTAGACATGCCGAAATCCGCCGGGAAGATATTGAAAAACATCCGGATTTGCGCATTTTATCTTATTCACCGCTTGCCGGTGTGTTCCTGGTAGAGAGCAAGAACGGCAGAGAATTCTTTTTGACAGGTCACAACGAATACGAGCGGGATACGCTGAAAGAAGAATATTTCCGTGATGTGAAAAAAGGTTTATCAATTGAAGTGCCGTTTAATTATTTTCCGGGGGATAATCCCAATTGTGAGCCAGTGTTCTCCTGGCGATGTCATGCCAATCTGATGTATTCCAACTGGCTGAATTACTGTGTATATCAGAAAACACCGTTTTGTTTGGAAAATCTGGAGAATCTGGAGAATTTGGGTTAAAGATCCGGTTGCAGAATTTTTGTGAAAAATTCTTCTGTGTCATAGTCCGGGCTTCGGTTGTAGCGATCCAGTCCGTACAGGCAATTGCTGTCCCGGATGATGTAATTTCCTTGTTCCCGGCAAGAGAATGTGCAGAGAAATCCTAATTCTTTCAGCACAGGAATACTTTCTTTACAGATGAAGCCATAGGGATAGGCAAATGCAATGGGCGCTTTTCCTGTTTCCGTCCTGGCTCTCTCCTGGAGTTTTTTCAGATCTTTCCGCAACATGTTCTGATACTGTTCCGGATCTTCTCCGTACATGATCGAACAGCCGGCTCTCTGTTCGTTGCTGTGTAACTGATATGTATGACTGCCGATTTCAATTCTGCCGGATTGTTCTAATATTCTTACGTCCTCCCATGTCAGATAGGAATATCTGTCGACATGGGGGTCTTTTTCTGCCGTTTCATCTGTGTAATAACCAACGATGGAGACAACGGCGCACATGTTATATTCTTCCAGCAAGGGCAGTGCAGTCGAAAGATTGTTATAAAATCCATCATCAAATGTCAACATCACGGGATGTTCCGGCAATTCGCCTTTTCCCTCCGTATAGGCGTACAGATCCCCGACGGAAACTGTTTCGTAGCCATTCGCCCGGAGATAATACAGATCCTGTGCAAACTGTTCTTTTGTGACCTGATAATCGCCGTTCGGAAAATCCGTGATGCTATGGTACATGACAACCGGCAGAAAAATGCCTTCCTGGAATGTTCCGGATGAGGGGACAGACTGATACAGAGAACTTCCGATCAATCCCAGAATTATCAGCATAGTATCAAATAAAAGAAATAATTTAAATTTTTTTGTGAATCTTCCTGTCATTTTTTTCAGATGGATTACGTGATAATTAGAAAAATTCTGACGCATGACAGCTCGCCTCCAGGTGGTTTTCATTTTTTGACTTTTTGCTAACTATATGCAGAAAACGGGCTTGATTTGCCTGTCCGGAACGTTAATTATTTTAATAATTAACATAATCATAAACTATTCCGCATATAGTACAATAAAAGCGTACATACTGGAGGTGGGATGTTGCGTCGTAAAAAATACCATGTTTTGCAAAAATGCACGGTGTTCGGGACAATTGCATTATTACTGACCGCAGGTGCAGGCTGTCTGGTGCAGTATGTGCCAGTATTGTCAAGGGCAATGTCTGAAAAACTGAATCCGGAACAGGAGCAGGATTTTTCTCTGGAATCTGACACGGATCAAAATCGAAAGCAGGATTCAGATCAGGATTCCGGATTATCAGGCTATTATGAATTATCAGAATTATCTGAGGAAGAACTCGAACATATGCCCGATTTGATCCAGCATGATTTTTATCTGTCCCAAGGCTTCGGGATTTCGGAAGATACTGAA
>CAMWWG010000150.1 GCA_947177935.1 uncultured Ruminococcus sp.
ATGCTACACTATATTTGTTAGCAAAATTAATAATTTGAAAAACAAATTCTGAAAGGGGATGTATAGAAACTTGGGAATCAGTAAAAATATTTACAGTCTTGTGCTTTCGGACGATGTGATCCGCAAAGTGGATCAGCTTGCCTATGAAATGCACACAAGCCGATCTAATTGCATTAATCAAATTCTTGCAGAACATCTCTCCTGTGTCACGCCTGAAATGCGGATGCAGCGTATTTTTGCCAGTCTGGAAGATCTCGTGCAGGAACAGTTCCGGATGCTCGGACAGACTTCGGCAAATATTTTTGCTTTGCAAAGCCGTCTGGATTATAAGTACAAACCGACAATTCTCTACTCTGTGGAGATTTATCCGGATCAAAATTATACAGGAAAATTAAAAATTAAGCTCCGCACACAGAATCAGACATTAATTGCCGCTCTGGATGAATTTTTCCGCTTCTGGATTGCATTAGAATCTTGTTATTTTCCGGAACATCCGGTAGAATACCGGATCACTCCTGGCAGACTGGAACGCTCCGTGGCCTGTGCAGGACTGCACACAGATCAATCTGGGCTTTTCATCAGCGAATACATCCGGCGTTTCGATCAGTATCTGAAAGCCTGGTTTGCCGGAGAATCTCCGGACTGTCTGGAACGAAAGTTTGCCGGAGAATCAGCAAAAATTGAACAGTTTATTTAGAATTATTTTTTCAGGGAGGTTTTTCTCATGAATGTACAGAAATTTACCCAGAAATCTATGGAAGCTATCCAGAGTGCGCAGAGCATGGCGCTTTCTGCCAGTCATATGCACATTGAACAGGTGCATCTGTTCCAGGCTCTCATCACCCAAGAAAATGGCTTGATCGGTCAGTTGTTTAAAAAATTGAACATTGATCCCGGTCAGCTCCAAAAATCTGTGCAGACAATCATTGACGGACTTCCGGCTGTGACTGGGAGCGGCAGACAAGCGGGACAGATCTTGATTTCCCGTGAAGTCGATCAGGCGCTGAATCTTGCGGAACAGCAGGCGGCGAACATGCGTGATGAATATGTTTCCGTGGAGCATATCTGTCTGGCATTGCTGGAAATGCCGGATCAGAATTTAAAAAAGATTCTGACGCAATATCAGATTGACAAAAATATATTTCTGCAAGTTCTCATGCAGGTTCGGGGAAATACCAGAGTGACAAGCGAAAATCCAGAAGAAACTTATGATGTGTTGGCAAAATATGGACAAATTCTCACAGATCTTGCCCGGCAGGATAAGCTTGAACCGGTCATCGGTCGTGACAGCGAAATCCGGAATGTGATTCAGATTTTGTCCCGGAAGACAAAAAATAATCCAGTTCTGATTGGTGAACCTGGCGTGGGCAAGACGGCCATTGCGGAGGGACTTGCACTCCGGATCGTCCGGGGAGATGTGCCGGACAGCTTGAAAGAACGACAAATTTTTTCTCTGGATCTGGGAGCACTTGTTGCCGGTGCAAAATACCGTGGCGAATTTGAAGAACGTCTGAAAGCCGTTCTTGCAGAAATTAAGAAAAGTGACGGCAGAATGATTCTGTTCATTGATGAACTGCATACGATTGTCGGTGCAGGCAAGACGGACGGTGCAATGGATGCCGGGAATCTGCTCAAACCCATGCTTGCCCGTGGAGAACTGCACTGCATCGGTGCAACAACTTTGAATGAATATCGCCAGTATATTGAAAAAGATCCTGCTCTGGAACGGCGTTTCCAGCCGGTTCTTGTCGCTGAACCGACTGTGGAAGACACGGTTTCTATTCTCCGGGGACTCAAAGAACGTTATGAAGTATTTCATGGTGTCAAGATTCATGATAATGCCCTGCTTGCGGCTGTGACGCTCTCGGACAGATATATTTCGGACAGATTCCTGCCGGATAAGGCAATTGACCTGGTGGACGAGGCATGTGCGATGATCCGGACAGAGATGGATTCCATGCCGCAGGAAATTGACGATATTTCTCGGCATATTATCCGGCTCGAAATTGAAGAAACGGCTCTGAAAAAAGAAACAGATAAGCTTTCGCAGGAACATTTGCAGGAGATTCAGAAAGAGCTTGCTGAATTGCGGGAAGAATTCACAGCAATGAAAGCCAAATTAGAAAATGAACGTTCCGGGATTTCCAAAGTCCAGAAACTCCGTGAGGAAATTGAACAGGTCAAATCTGACATGGAACGTGCAGAACGGGAATATAATTTAAATCTTGCCTCTGAATTAAAATACGGCAGACTGCCGGAATTGCAGAAACAGCTTGCGGAACAGGAAAAAATTGCAGAATCATCCGAGATTCAGAATACATTGCTCCGGGATGAAGTGACTTCTGAAGAAATTGCAAGGATTATCTGCCGTTGGACGGGCATCCCGGTTTCCAGGCTTATGGAAGGGGAACGTGAAAAATTACTGCGTATGGAAGACATTCTGCATGAGCGTGTGATTGGACAGGAGGAGGCTGTCACAAAAGTCAGTGAAGCGATTCTGCGATCCCGTGCCGGAATCCAGTCACCGGATCGTCCGATTGGTTCGTTTCTGTTCCTGGGTCCTACAGGTGTGGGGAAGACAGAACTTGCCAAAGCGCTTGCACAAGCGTTGTTCGATGATGAATCCAACATGATCCGGATTGACATGAGTGAATACATGGAAAAATTCAGCGTCAGCCGTCTGATTGGTGCGCCTCCCGGATATGTTGGCTATGAGGAGGGAGGACAGCTGACGGAAGCCGTCCGCAGAAAGCCTTACTGTGTTGTATTACTGGATGAAGTTGAGAAAGCGCATCCGGATGTATTTAATTTATTGTTGCAGATACTGGACGACGGCAGGATTACGGATTCTCAAGGCAGGACAGTGGATTTCAAAAATACGATCCTGATTCTGACATCCAATCTGGGTTCTTCTTATATTCTGGACGGTGTACAGGAGAACGGAGAAATTTCGGAAAATTCCCGTCAGCAGGTAACAAAGCTCCTGCATCAGAAATTCCGTCCGGAATTTCTGAACCGTCTGGACGAAATTGTATTCTATAAGCCGTTGCAGAAAGAGCAGATTTTCAGCATTGTAGATTTATTGATTCAGGATCTGAAAAACAGATTAAAAGAAAAGCAATTAGATATTATCATCACGGACAATGCAAAGCAGGCGGTTGTCAATAACAGTTATGATGTCAGCTTTGGTGCGAGACCGCTGAGAAGATATTTACAGCAGAAGATTGAGACTTTGCTTGCAAAATATATCATCCAGGAAGATACTGCGCCGGGGACGGTTCTGCACATTGATTACAAAGAAGGCGAGTTTATTATTTTAAAATAATTTTATAATGCCCTCGCCTTTACAGGCGGGGGCTTATTACAAGTCATATAATTATTCCAGGAACATGACAGAACTTAGCAAAAAATATCAAGAAAAAATTCTCCGCACATGATAGAATAGATACAGCAGGAGGGGTCAGAATGGATTGGGTCAGAGGCTTACAGCATTCCATTGATTACATGGAAGAACATCTTACAGAACCAACGGACTATGAAAAAATTGCCAGTGAAATGCATATTTCTGTATTCTATTTTCAGCGGATTTTTACAATTCTGTGTGGAATATCACCAGGCGAATACATCCG
>CAMWWG010000151.1 GCA_947177935.1 uncultured Ruminococcus sp.
ACAAAAGATAGCACAGATTAAACGGAATCAAATATTTTTCAAATGGCTGAAAATATGGATTTGGAATCGGATTGCCTTTTCTGTCCGTTGTAAAATTCGTTCTGCGCTGATACTGATAGCCTAGTCTAAGTTCCTGATGGATTTCCGGGGCATAAATATCAAATTGCTGTTTGATCCGATATTTTAAGATATATTCAGAGGTTTTTATCAGGGTACGCATTATTTTAAAATATCCTGCAAGAAATTGGGAGGAATGGAATCAGCTAACCAGATTCCGTTGGGGGCTTGATAGAACCGGTAGCCTTTCAAGTACATCTCTCTGGCAGGAATCCGGAAAATATAAAGTTTTCCATGACGTTTGCCGACAATGGATGCTGTTTCTATATCAATTGATAAATGCACATACTGGCGGGTCATAGGCAGGATGCCTTTTTCCCGGATCGAATCTGCAAAGCGTTCTGCTGTGCCGTGATAGAGATATTCCGGCGGTTCTTTTTCCGGATAACTGATTTTTACCGGAATGGAATGTCCATAATTCGCACGGATTCTGGAATGATCTTCATTGAAAGCATAACGCTGTTTCTGATCGGTTCTGACGATTTCCTCCAAAATTGGCATTGTGATCTGGTATTTTCCGGTTTTATTAATTCCCGCAAGCAATGCTTGTGTATCCACCCAGCCGTCAGGATCTAACTCCAATCCGATTGTCTGTGGCGTGTGTCGGAGAATCAGACTGATAAATTTGCTGAGATTGGTGAGAGAATTATTGTTTTTGTTTTTTGGGCTCATCATGAATGCTCCTTTTTCAGATATTTTAGATAATAGAGCAATTATAGCACAAAAATCTGATACTGTCAAGTGAGATCCTGCAAATATAACAACAAAATCAGACTCCGGCATTTTGCAGATTCCATTTCAAAGCAGACCACTTCCGGACGGGATTCGTCCCATGCATAGGGGATTACCTGTTCCAGGAAATATTTTTCCTGGGTTGACCAGTTCTGATTGAATTCCTGAATCAGAGAGAATGCTTCTTCCGGGAGCTGTTGCTTTAATTGATAGGTGAGTGTGTCGATCAGATAGCAGTAACTGAGATATTCCAGGTAAATTTCTGCAACTTCATAAGAATTCTGTGCCAGATGACTGGATTTCACAGAATACGTCCCGGCGGTAAGCCATTCCTGATAGTGTTCATGATTCTGTGGAACATGCCGTTTGATTGCGGAAAATAAATTTTCGATTTTCTGATAATCCTGGTCATTCATAGAGAAATAATAATTTTCGATTTCCGGATGATAGAGCGAGAAATATTCTGATTGCAATAAAGATGCAAAATTGTAGATCATATCATAATTTGAGAAATTATTTTTTCCTGCTTTTTCTAGTTTGATTTTCAGATCCCCGGATAATAAATCTGATTTTTGAGACGTGTAAAAAGTATATTGCATGGAATCATCTTCTGCCCAGGAAATAGAATCTCCTTCCATAAAAAAAACATTTTCCAGGAAATTCTCCAGATCTGAAACAGGGTGGTCAATCATCTCCGGCAAAACCATAGAAACAGGCACTTTGACAGAATCCAGAACAGGATCTTGTTCCAGTGGCTTTCTAAAATAGAATACAATTTCAGGGATAATCCGGCTTCTGGCGGGAAGCAGATTGCTCATGATGCTGTCACCGATACTGTCAAAATAAATATCATATTCAGAAGCAAGTTCTGAAAAATGGGGTTCTTCTTCGAGCAGAGAACAGATTTCTTCCCTTGTGAGTGTCCGTTTGGGAGTTTGTGTTTCTGGGATGGTTTCCGTTTCTGTCTGGATAGTAGATTCTGGTTGTATTTCCGGGATTATCATTTGTTTTGTTTCTGTAAATTCCGGCTCTGTGTCAGATTCTATTGGATCTGTTATTTCTGTAACCGTAGTCATCGCAATATTTTCAGGCGGTTGTGTTTCTGTGAGTATGATTTCTATATGGTTGGTTGTATTTGCTTGTGTGTGCGTTTCTGTGTGCAGAATCTGTTTTTTTTGTTCTGTTGTTTTGCTTTCTGCTGTACTGGATTCAGAAACAGAAATAATTTTCTCAGTGGAATGAATTGTTTCAGGTTCTGTCTCTTCCGTTTGATAATAGGGCTGATAAGCATTTCGATAGCTCAGATAGCTGTATCCTGTCATGATTCCCAGAATCAGCAAAGCCATTGCCGGAATGGAAAATTTTTTGATTTTTGTAATCCCAGCAAAGAATTGCTTGCGTTCTGCTTTTTTCTGATACTGTTCCCGGAGCTGTCCGAGAAATGCCGACATTTGTTCTGGTTGCTGTTCTGTGTAAAGTTCCCGGAGTTCTTTTTTTAATTTCCGTCTGCTGATTTTCATGAAAATTCCTCCTCACTGAGTTTGTTTTGTAATTTCTGCATGGCAGCATGGATTCTCCTGCTTGCTGTAAAGCGTGATATATGAAAAATTTTCGCAATCACAGTTATTTTTTCCTGATTCACGTACCGGAGCAGAATCATGTCCCGCTCTTCGTCGGATAATTCCGCAAGCGCAATTTTCAGAGCTGTTCTGGTGAAAATATCCGGTTCACCGGATGGTGTGATTTCTTCCCGGAGGGATTCCGACTGACTGCGCCGGAGCTGATCCGTGCAGAGATTTTTTGCAATTTTATATAAATACTGGATTTCATAATTGCCTTGATACTCCGGATGCTGCAAAAATCTTAAAAATGTTTCCTGTGTGATGTCTTCTGCGTCCTGTGGATTCCGGAGATAGGAAAGACAATAGTGAAAAATTCTGGTGTATTGCTTTTCTAATTTCATAGATTTTTTTCACTCCCTATCTGATATAACGAAGAAACAATAAGAAATGTGCAGAAAAAATCAAAAAAAATTTGACAGATTCCAAATCATATGGTATAATAGAATCAGTAATATAATACGAAGTTACAGATCGGATCAGAAAGGATTTGAGTCTTGCAATGGAGAAAGAATCAAAAAAAGAACCGGAAATGCAGGCGGATCAGGAAACTTTTGAAAAAATTGCACAATTGCTTTCTTTGTTCGGAGATACCACAAGAGTGCGGATTATGGCACAATTACTGAACAGGGAACTTTGCGTAAGCGACATTGCACTGCATTTGCAAATGACAAATTCTGCAATTTCACATCAGTTGAGAATTCTGAAACAGGGCAGACTTGTCAAAAGCAGGAAAGAGGGCAAAACTGTGTTCTATTCCCTGGCAGATTCCCATGTAGGGAGTATTTTCAGCCTGGCACTGGAGCACGTACAGGAATAGAAATTTTTTAAGAAATAAATAAAATTTAAATCAGCAATTGGAGTGAATTTTCTATGAGTAAGGTTTTAGTAACAGGCGGCTGCGGCTTGATGGGTGATCATATCTGTTCCAGTTTCCTGAAAAAGGGCTATGAAGTCGTTGCAGTGGACAAAAAACAGAGTAATTATAATCTGAATAAGGCAAGATTCACGTTCTGTCAGGCGTCTCCTGTGGAAAAAACTGCCTATGCAGATATTATGGAACGGTATCATTTTGACACGGTCATTCATCTGGCATGTACGGCGGATAATGACTTAGAGCCGATCATCACGGAG
>CAMWWG010000152.1 GCA_947177935.1 uncultured Ruminococcus sp.
ACTAGCTTGCCTCTTGTCTCTTGGGCTCGGAGTTGTGTATAAGTGACAGGTGTATGATGCAGGATCAGAAACAGGATCAGAACATGACAAGCGCACTCGGCGGCGGTTCTAACGATTCTTTTTATAAGAATAACGAAAGCAACACCAGGGACGTTGCCTTGCAGAAACTGACCAGGAATCTGGGCATTATCACAGCACTTGTCCTGATTGCAATGAACATTGTCGTGCCGCTGATTATTAATGTCAGCAAGTAAGAATTCGCAGAGCTGGAAACGCACTCCTCAGGGGGTGCGTTAAAAATTAAAATCAACTCACAGAAAGAAAGTGTGAAGTATTAAATATGGCAAGACATAACGCAAAACACCAGGCACGGAAGAATTTAAAAAATCGTAAAACTAGTAAAAATATTAAAAAATCCGGAAATTCAACAATATCCCGGCGGCAGAGGATCAGTCCCGCAGAAATGGAAACTTTTTGCCGGAAAATCCGGACATTTCTGGAACTACACAGAAAATTAAGCCGGAATGAACTGATACAGAAATGCCGTAGCCGCCGCAATCCCCAGGCATTCCAGGCGGCATTGGAAGAACTCCAGAGAAAAGGCGAAATTCTCGAACGTGGAAAATATTACATCCTCGCGGATCAGGACAAAACATTTCGGGCAGAAACCGTCCGGCTTCATGCGCATTTCGGATTTATCCGGGATGAGAACGAGAAAGAATATTTTGTGGCAGGAAAGTTTCTTGCCGGAAGTCTCAAGGGGGATATTGTCCTTGCAAGGGCGATTCCGTCCCGTTCCGGTTCACCGGAGGCGGAAATCCTGTCCATCCTGGAAGAATCGCAGAATACAAGAATTTCCGGGCGGGTTGTTCCCACCGAGGAGGGACTTTGTCTACTGTCGGACATTGCCGGGATGCCGCTGCATATTGATTACAGAGAAAGCTGCAATTACAAGATCAACGATCAGGTATTATGCGAAGTTGTTTCCCGGGGAAAACGTCACATGGATCACAAAGTCAAAGTTGTCCTGAATTTCGGAGATTGCGACAGCGCACACAACTGTATGCAATCCAGAATTGGGGAACAGGAAATCCCAGTGAAATTTCCGGAAAAAGTCCAGTTAGATGCCAAAAAGGCCGCCGCTCCCGGTGTGACGGAATTTGATCTGCAAGGCCGACTGGATCTCCGGGAACAGGTCATTTTCACGATTGACGGCGCACACTCGAAAGATCTGGATGACGCTGTTTCGGTTCGCAAACACCCGGACGGACATTGGACGCTTGGTGTTCACATTGCGGATGTGTCGCACTACGTCCGCCCGAACAGTCCGTTGGATTCGGAGGCATTCCGAAGAGGTACAAGCATTTACTATGCAGATGAAGTCATTCCCATGCTCCCGAAAGCATTATCAAACGGGATCTGTTCGCTGAATGCCGGTTATGACAGATTAACACTTTCGGCAATTCTGGAATTATCCCCGGAGGGAGATCTGACGCATTATGAATTCCATAAATCCGTGATTCAATCAAAAGTTCGTGGTGTCTATGAAGAATGCAATGCAATTCTGGAACGCAGGGCAGATCCGGAAATTCTGGAAAAATATGCGCTTGTTCTGGAAAGTCTGGAACTTCTGGCGGAATTATCCGGCATTCTGGAACAGCGCCGCAAGCGCCGGGGTGCGCCGGAACTGGAGAGCATAGAATCTGTTTTAGTATTGGATCAGGACGGCATCTGCACAGGGCTTGCGCCGATTCAAAGAGGCAAAACAGAACGGATCATAGAATCCTGTATGTTGTGTGCGAACGAGGCGGCGGCAAAGCTTGCCAGAGAGAAGAAATTTCCGTTTATCTACCGTGTGCATGAGAATCCAGCTCCGGAGAGAATTCTCATTCTCCGGGAGATGCTCACAAAGCTGGGAATTTCCCAGGATTTTGAGAATCCGGATTTAAATTCAGAATTAAATTTAGACTTTAATCCGGAAGAAATCAAACCTTGTGATATGCAAAACATTCTGGATCAGACCAGGGATCTGCCTTGTTTCCCGGTAATTAATAATTTAACGTTGCGTTCCATGGCAAAAGCGAAGTACAGCGAAATTCCAAAAGGGCATTTTGGGTTGGCGCTGAAAGATTACACGCATTTCACATCGCCAATCCGACGTTATTCAGATCTGGTTGTGCATAGAATTCTGAGTGATTATCTGGACGGCGCAGAAACAGAATGGCTAATCCGGCGTTACGGGAAATTCACGGAAAATGCCGCAGAACGTGCCTCCGTGACAGAATTGCGTGCGATTCAGTTGGAACGGGAAGCAGATGCGTGTTATGCGGCGGAATTTATGAAATCCCACACCGGAGAAATTTTTGATGGTGTCATCACCAGTGTCACGGAATTCGGGATGTATGTTCAATTGTCCAACATGGCGGAGGGACTGTTACACATTCACGACATGCCAGCAGGAGAATATTTCACAGAAGAAAACTGGTTTTTCAGGAACACCTTAACAGGAGAACGCTGGCAGTTAGGCGATCCCGTCCGGGTTGTGTGTCTCCGTGCGGATGTCTGCACAGGACATATTGATTTGGGACTTGCAATTTAAATGAAAATTATTAAAAAATATAAAATACTATAAAATACAGATGAAAAATCCCGGATCACTGATCCCGGATGCAGAGAGGAGATTTCAATTTTATGGGAAGATACACCGGTTCTGTCTGCAAAGAGTGCGGACAGGTATTTCACGCGCAGGATGATGTCGTTGTCTGCCCGGACTGCGGAACGCCTTATCACAGAGTTTGCTGGGATAAAAATGGCACGTGCACGAATGTTTCTCTCCATCAGGCAATCCGGATGAAACAGCCTGGCGCACAGGGCGGATGGTTCGGTTATGAGCAGTCTTTCCGGAAACACAACGGAGGAATTGTCTGCCGCAACTGCAATCATGTCAATCTTAAGGACTCTGAAATTTGCGCCGCCTGTGGCAGGGATCTCCAGAAACAGGAACAACAACAGACATCTCAGGAACAGCAGGACAGAGCAGGGAGATCCCTGCAGGGGATGAATCCCGAAAACAGGCGGGTCACCATGGTCATGCCGGATGGTCAGAGAAAGACATTTGATTTCACAGATCCCTGTTGCGGAATGTCTCCGGATGAAGATATGGCAGGGGAACGCCTGGGAGATGTGGCAAATTTTGTAAGAACCAATACAATTTATTATATTCCGTTATTTAAACGCTTTAAAGAAACAGGACAAAAGATTTCATTCAATATTCCGTGCATTCTGTTTCCGTATTTTTATTTTGCAAACCGTAAAATGTGGTTCATGACAATTCTCAGCGGTCTGCTGTGGATTCTCAGCAGTGTGCCGAATCTCATGCTCAGTATGCTCCGGATGTTCACAGATCATTCCTATCTGGTGGCATTTGAGGAATCCGGCGTCCCGGCGGCGGTAATTGAAAGTATTACGTCGTTTCTCAGTGCCAATCAGCCATTGTTGGAACAATTGGAAACACAGTTCTTTTTTCTGGGCATCCTGATCCGAGTTCTGTTCTGTCTTTTCGGCAACTA
>CAMWWG010000153.1 GCA_947177935.1 uncultured Ruminococcus sp.
TACCAGGACTGTACAGCTTTGCCGTTACGGTCTGTGAGTACAGGCGATTTATTTTCCAGTACACAATCCTGTGTTACTGTAATTTTTGTAATATCTGTATGTGACGGCAGGTGGAACATGGATGACATGAGAATTCCCTCCATGATAGCACGGAGACCTCTTGCACCGGTTTTTTGTGAAATTGCTTTTTTTGCAATTTCTCTGAGTGCATTTTCCTCAACGGATAACTCTGCATGATCGTATGCAAGCAGTTTGGTATATTGTTTGACAAGTGCATTTTTCGGCTCTGTCAGAATTCGGATCAATGCTTCCTCGTCGAGCTGATCCAGCGCTGTAATAATTGGAAGCCGTCCAACAAGTTCCGGAACGATCCCGAAACGTACAAGATCCTGCGGAATTGCTTTTTTGAAAATATTATCTTCCATTTGTTTTTTAGAAGTCACATCTGCGCCGAATCCAAGTCCAGAAGGCTTCGTTCGTTTCATAATAATCTGTTCCAGACCATCAAACGCACCACCACAGATAAACAGAATATTTTTTGTATTAATCTGTAAACATTCCTGATTGGGGTGCTTTCTGCCGCCCTGCGGCGGTACATCTGCAACTGTCCCTTCAATAATCTTAAGCAAAGACTGCTGTACACCCTCACCGGAAACATCTCTTGTTAACGAAGTATTTTCAGACTTTCTCGCAATTTTATCAATTTCATCAATATAAATAATACCACGTTCAGCTGCCTCAATATCAAAATCTGCCGCCTGAATTAAACGAAGCAGAACATTTTCCACATCATCGCCGACATAACCGGCTTCTGTAATGGTTGTGGCATCTGCAATGGCAAACGGTACAGAAAGAATCTTAGCGAGCGTTTGCGCAAGCAATGTCTTGCCGACACCCGTTGGACCAAGAAGCAGGACATTGCTTTTCTGGAGTTCCACATCAGAACCGGGTTCTGGTTCTGACTCTTCCTGACTCATAATTCGCTTATAATGATTATACACAGAAACAGCCAGTGAAATTTTGGCATCATTCTGCCCCACAACATACTGATCCAGGATTTGCTTGATTTCCACAGGTTTGGGCAGCTGAAAGGAATCTTTGTTTTTTTTGGCTTTTTCCTCCTGTAAGAGTGCGGTTTCATTTAACAACACAGTTGAAGGACCGAAAATCATATTATGGCAAGTGCAGACACATTCATCACAGATATGATAAATTCCGGATGAAAACATACTCATGACTTCGTTTTCTGCCTTACCGCAGAAATTGCAGATTTTATGGGGATTCTTATCTGACATACTACTGCTGCTGCCGAGCTTTTCTCTCAGCAGCAGCGCTCACCTCTTTCCTGCGTATTATTCTCTGGTAGCAATTACTTTATCAATCAGACCGTAAGCCTGTGCCTGTTCTGCTGTCATATAATTATCACGTTCCGTATCACGTTCAATCACTTCCAACGGCTGACCAGTATGCTTTGCAAGCATTTCATTCATTTTCTGACGTGTTCTTACAAGATGATCAGAATGAATTTTAATATCCGTACACTGTCCGGACAGACCGCCGGAAATCAACGGCTGATGAATCAGAATTTCACTGTTCGGAAGTGCCAGACGTTTTCCCTTTGCACCGGCTGTCAGCAGAAATGCGCCCATAGAAGCCGCCATGCCCATGCAGATGGTAGACACATCGCATTTAATATACTGCATTGTATCATAAATTGCCATGCCGGCTGTGATAGAACCGCCGGGGCTGTTGATATACAAAGAAATATCTTTCTCGGTATCCTGGCTTTCCAGATACAGCAATTGTGCAACAACCAAACTAGCCGTTGTGTCGCTGACCTGATCGCACAGCATAATAATACGATCATTGAGCAGACGGGAAAAAATATCATAGGATCTTTCTCCTCGGCTTGTCTGTTCCACCACATACGGCATAGAAGTATTCATCAAATTCATATGACTCATCCTTTCGTAATAAATTTTGATAGAATATAGATAATTCTGAAATGTTTCGGAATTTTCCGGAACAGCATACGGGCAGACGAACCGCCCGCCCGTACCGGATTCTGTATAAAATAGTAATTATGCTTCTTCAGCCGGTGCAGTTTCCTGCGCAGCATCTTCAGTAGCAGCAGAATCAGCAGATGTATCTGCATTTGCCTTGACAAGTTCCAGTGCTTTTGTCACACGCAGATCCGTCAAATATTCCGTCATCGGCAGACGACGCTTTACTTCGTCAACCGTCATCTTATTTGCCTCGGCAATCGGTTTCAGACTTTCGTTGATTTCTTCCTCAGAAATCTGAATATTTTCCAGCTGTGCAATTTTTTCCAAAGCAAGACGGAGCTTGACTTCATTTTCTGCACGGTCACGATTTGTTTCACGGAAATCATTCATATCCATACCAGTATACTGGAGATATAACTCAATGTTCATTCCCTGCTGAGAAAGTACCTGTTCAAAATTTCTGACCAGTTCATCAATTCTGTGCTCATACATGCAGTTCGGAATCGGTGTATCCACTTTCTGGATCAATGCATCCATAATCGCATTGTCAAAAGCAATGTCTGCATCACGGACAGCATTCTGTTCCAGATTCTTTCTTGTATCTTCCTTGTAAGCATCTAATGTCTCGAATTCTGTGGAATCCTGAATAAATTCATCATCTGCTTCCGGCAGTTCCTCTACGGTAATGCCATTCAATTTGCATTTGAACACAGCTTCTTTTCCGGCAAACTCTTCCATCTGATAATTTTCCGGGAATGTTACAGTCACATCAAATTCTTCATTAATATTCTTACCGACAATCTGATCTTCAAATCCAGGAATAAACTGACCACTGCCGAGACGGAGCGGGAAATTCTCGCCCTTGCCGCCCTCAAATGCAACACCATCAATAAAGCCTTCAAAATTAATATTTGCCTCATCGCCGATCTGCGCAGCTCTGTCATCTACAGAAACCAGTCTTGCATTTCTCTGACGGAGTATTTCTAACTGAGAATTCACATCTGCATCTGTGACTTCTTTCACAGTTTTCGCAGCCTTGATTCCCTTATAATCTGCAATCTGTACATCCGGCTTGGTAATGCAGACAGCCTTAAACTGTGCACCCTCTGTCTTGCTGACTTTTTCAGCAGTTACCTGCGGCGAATCTACCAGTTCAAAATCTGCCCCGGCAAGCGCTTTGGGGAGCTCTGTATTAATCAACTGATTGAGTGCATCTTCATAGAAAACGCCCTCTCCCATGCGTGTTTCAGCCATTTTACGGCTTACCTTGCCCTTCCGGAAACCAGGCAGAGAAATATTTTTTCTTGTTCTCTGATAAGCACGTTCTACTGCCTGTTCAAATTCTTCAGCAGTTACTTCAAATACGAGTTCGACGGTATTGACATCTGTTTTTGTTGTAGATTTCAGACTCATCGTAAATCCTCCGATCATTTACTTTAAATTTTGAATTTTAAATTTTTATTTTTGCCTCTTAAATTCTGATAACAATCAGAAATTTTATAAATTTAAAAAATTATAAAAATTTAGCAGTAATTTCCTGCGCACAAGATTTATTATACCATA
>CAMWWG010000154.1 GCA_947177935.1 uncultured Ruminococcus sp.
TTGTAATCCATGAGTCTCTGGAAGTCTTTAATATCATTGTATAATAATACGGCAGATAATTTGCCTTTGATCCCGCTAAACCATTTTTTGAGATTATCCCGGAACAGCGCCCCCATGCCCTCATAAAGCTTTAATGTGATATTGCCGGAAAAACCGTCGCAGACGACAACATCATGATTACCCTCCGGCAGTTCTCTTGCCTCCACATTGCCTACAAAATGAATCGGTGCATGTTGCAGTAATTCATAAGCCTGTAATTCCTGTTCTCTGCCCTTGGTTTCCTCAGATCCAATATTTAATAATCCGACTTTCGGACTGGAAATATTTTTGACGCATTTCATGTAAGCCGTTCCCATAATCGCAAATTGCAGGAGCATATCCGCACGGCATTCTGTATTTGCCCCGGCATCCAAAAGCATGAATTTATTCTTGGCTGTGGGCAGCATCGGCGCAAGCGCCGGACGCTTAATGCCTTTAATCCGTTTCGTCAGAAGCGTTGCCCCTGTGACAAGTCCCCCCGTACTCCCGGCACTGACAAAAGCATCTCCCTTGCCGTCCCGGAGCGCCTGCAATCCAAGGGCAAGCGAAGTATGTTTTCCCTCTTTCAGAATTGTCGCCGGATGTGCATGAATATCAAATACTTCACTGGTATGCAGAATCTCAAAACCAGAAATATCAAGATTTTCCTGTTTGGCAACTGCTCTGATTTTTGTTTCATCGCCTGTCAGAAGAATATCCGTTTTTAATTCCTCCCGTGCTACGAAACAACCCTTGATTACTTCAAGCGGTGCATGATCTCCGCCGAACGCATCTACTATCACTCTCATAAATTTTTATTCTCCAACTCTAATCCCTCCAGGAATTCTGTGCATCTAGCAATTGCAGATTCTGCTATTTTCTGGTATCGTTCCTGTTTGCCACGAATACGCTCCGGAAGATCCGGCAGCAAACCCATATTCGCACCCATCGGCTGAAAATCTGCTGCGCCCCCATGGCTGACATAATGCGCCAGAGCACCTGTCATGGTATCTTCCGGGAGAATATAAGCAGATTTCCCCTGCATTTTCCGTGCAAGACTCCTTCCGGCAATGATGCCGCTGGATGCAGATTCCATATAACCTTCCACGCCTGTCATCTGTCCTGCGAAGAACAAATTTTCCCGATTCCGGAGCGAATAATCCGGATTCAGTAACTCCGGACTGTTCAGGAAAAAATTCCGGTGCATGACGCCATACCGAAGAAATTCTGCATGTTCCAGACCGGGAATCATGGAAAATACCCGTTTCTGCTCGCTGAATTTCAGATTTGTCTGAAATCCTACCAGATTAAACATCGTAGCCGCTTGATTTTCTTTCCGGAGCTGAACGACGGCATAAGGTCTTTTTTCTGTCCGGGGATCACGAAGTCCGACAGGTTTCAACGGACCAAAACGGAGCGTATCCATCCCACGGGATGCCAGTACTTCCACAGGCATACAGCCCTCATAGACCCTGAAAAACGCCTTGTCATGTGCATGAAGTTCCGCTTTTTCTGCGTTCACAAGTGCATCCCAAAATTTCTCATATTCTTCCTTGTTCATGGGACAATTCAGATAATCTGCCTCCCCACGGTCATACCTGGATTGCAGAAAAATTTTTGAACGATCCAGGCTTTCTGCGGAAACAATTGGTGCAGCTGCATCAAAAAAGCTCAGGCGTGATCCGCAAAGAGATTCTATTTTCTCAGCAAGTACATCCGAAGTCAACGGACCTGTCGCAATAATCGTATTCTGTTCCGGCAATTCGGCACACTCTTTCCGGATGACTGTGATTAATTTTTCCTGCATAATTTTTTCTGTGACAAGCGCTGAAAACTGTTCCCGGTCAACAGCTAATGCACCGCCTGCCGGAACAGCACAGGCTTCTGCACAGGGAATTAGTAAACTGCCCTGAAGTTTCATTTCTGCTTTTAATAATCCCCCGGCGGACGCCAGCCGGAAGGCTTTCAGCGAATTGGAACAGACAAGCTCTGCAAGATCTTGCTGGGAATGCGCCGGACTATATTTTTCCGGTTTCATCTCATAGAGTATCACGGGAATGCCTGCCTGACTCAACTGCCAAGCAGCTTCACATCCGGCACGTCCGCCGCCGATTACAATTGCCTGGTCTTTGTTGGTATTTATTTTTTCTGTTTTAATAACGCCTGTCATTTCAGATTCCTTTCGTAGCCGCAGCCCTCTTTTTCACAGACAAGCTTTCCGGATTTACCGCCTTTCTGGAACAACGAACATCCGCATTGCGGACATTTTTCCTCCGTCGGAATATTCCATGTCATAAAATGACAATCCGGATAACCGGCACATCCGTAGAAACTCCTGCCTTTTTTTGATTTTTTCAGAACAATCTTGTTGCCACAGGATGGACAAATGCCGCTTGTCTCCTGAACAATTTTCCGGGTATTGTTACACTCCGGATAACCCGTGCAAGCCAGGAATTTTCCATAGCGTCCGATCTTGATGACCATAGGCTTGCCGCAGAGTTCACAGACAATATCTGTCGGAATATCCGGGATTTTCATGTGCTTGCCCTCCATTGCAATTTCTGCATCAGAAAGCGCCTTTGCGAAATCCTGATAAAATTCTCCGAGCATGTTCACCCAGTTCCCCGAACCCTGTTCAATCTGATCCAGTTCTGTTTCCATCTTCGCTGTGAAATCCGGATCAACGATTCTCTGAAAATGTTCTTTCATGACCTGTGTCGTGACATCTCCCAACGGTGTTGGATGAAGCTGTTTCCCCTCCCGTTCCACATACAGTCGGTTGAGGATGGTCGTGATGGTCGGCGCATATGTGCTTGGTCTGCCGATGCCATTCTCTTCCAGTGCCTTGATCAGACTTGCTTCGGAATATCTTGGCGGCGGCTGTGTGAAATGCTGATTTCCGTCGAGACTGGCAAGTTGCAACACATCCTGTTCCGAAAGCGGCGGCAACATTTTCTGATTTTCTTCTTCGGCATCGGATTTTTCATCGTACAGAACTGTGAATCCGTCAAACTTCACAGAGTAGCCGGATGCTTTGAAAATACAGTGATCTGCTTCGATTTCCACGGAACTTGTATTTAATAATGCATTTGCCATCTGGCTTGCAATGAATCTCTCCCAGATTAATTTGTATAATTTGTACTGATCACTGGTAAGACTGTTTTTAATACTGTCCGGCGTTACATCCGGCATGGACGGACGAATCGCCTCATGGGCATCTTGCGCATTTTTCTTGCTTTTGAATACCCTCGGTTTTTCCGGAAGATACTTCTCTCCATACGTGTTTTTAATATATTCTGCTGCGGCTGTCTGTGCATCTGTGGAAATCCGCAGACTGTCCGTTCGCATGTAAGTGATCAAACCGACTGCACCCATGCCGTTGATGTCAATTCCCTCATAGAGCTCCTGCGCCGCTTTCATTGTTCGCTTTGACTGAAATCCCAGTCTTTTGGATGCCTCCTGCTGTAATGTAGATGTAATAAACGGCGGAGACGGCTGACGTTTTGTCACACGTTTCTTAATAGATTTCAC